>JBKJNL010000458.1:0-9686 GCA_046593615.1 Myxococcota bacterium
TCGAAGCCCGGTGCCAGGCTACCCCTGACGGCGGCGCCTGCCGCTTCAGCAACAGCGGCGCGAACCCGGGCAGCGGCTGCGCCACCGTCGTCGTCCACCACACGAGCGGCACCGGATCGACGACGTCGGCGCCGGCCTGCTCGGGCGTGATCGCGCCGGCGGCGACCCAGGAGGTGCCGTTGCGCTTCGTCGGCCAGCTGCCCGGCGCGCTGTGCCTCACGCCCGACGTGCCCGCTGAATTCCGCTGCACGATGGCCGTGACCATGAGCGACGTCGCGGCCGAGCCGCGCACCGGCGCCCTCGCGTCGCCGCTGTTGTTCCCGGTGATTGTCCTGTTCACCAGCATCGGCGTGTTCATCGACGCGCGCCGCATCGGCGCCCGCAAGAACCTCGTGCCCGGCTTCTTCAACCTCAGCGCCGGCGGCTGGTTCGCGGCCTGTCTGCTGCTGTGGATCGTCGGCTTCCCGGCCTACCTGATCACGCGCCGGAAGATCGTCGCCGCCGCCCGGGCCTAAGCGCCCGCCCGCGCTTGCGTCGCCCCGTCGACGCTGCGAACTGTCGGCCATGCGCACTGCCTGCTCCGTCGCCGTCGTCGCCACCCTCGCTGCTCTCGCGTTGCCGTCGTGCAAGCCGTCTCCCGGCGCTGCTGAGCGGGCCGCGACAACAACGACGACGACGACGACGACAGCGACGCCGACAACGACGACCACGACAGCGACGCCGATCGTCCGCGCGGGCGGCGCGCCCACCTTTATCGAAGACGACGCGGCAAAGGCGTTCGAGGCGGCACAGGCGTCGGGGCGGTTGGTGTTCGTCGATGCCTGGGCGCCGTGGTGTCACACCTGCCTGTCGATGCAGCGCGATGTGCTCGACCGACCCGAGCTCGGCGCGTTCGGCGATCGCCTGGTGTTCCTCGCTGTCGACACCGACCGCCCCGAGAACGCGGCGTTCCTCGAGCGCTTCCGCGTCAAGGTGTGGCCGACGTTTTTTGTCGTCGACCCCACCAACGACGCGCCCCTCGCCGTGCACCCCGGGTCGATGGGCTTGCAAGAGACGCGGCGTTTCGTCGACGACGCCCTGAAGACCCGCGACCCGCAGGCCCAGCAGGATCCGCTGGTGCGCGCGCTGCTCGCCGGCCACCAGGCGCTGGCGAAGAACGATCCGACGACGGCGACGAAGCACTACGCCATCGCCGCCGCCGCCGCCGGCCCCCGCAGAAGCGAAGCGATCATCGGCGGGCTGCGGGCGTTCTCGTTGACCGACGACCACGACGGCTGCGTCGCCTTTGGCCAGAAGTACGCCGACCTCGTCGAAGGCGGTGGTGCTGCCGGTGACGCGCTCTCGTACATGCAGAGCTGCGCCGACGCGTTCACCGATGCCCGGCAACAGCGCTTCGTGCGCGAGGTGCTGGTCAAGCGCCTCACCGCCCTCGCTGACAAGCCAGCCGCCGAAGCCAGCGTCGACGACCAGGCCGACGTCCTCGCCAACCTCGCCGACGTCAGCGACTCCCTGGCCGAGGGAAGCGGCAAGGTCTTTCACGAGCGTCGCCTGAAGCTGCTCGAAGACGACGCGCAGAAGCAGACGACGCCGACCGCGCAACAGGTCCACGACTACGCGCGCATGAACAGCCTGCTGGCCCTGGGCCGCGGTGATGAAGCCGTCGCCCTGTTTCAGAAGCGCACGCAAGAACGACCCGACGACTACGAGCCCTGGGCCCGCCTGGGCTCGACGCTGCACAAGCTCAAGCGCGATGACGAAGCCAAAGCCGTCGTCGAAAAGGCCGTGGCGCTCTCATATGGCACGCGCCGGTTGCGCTACCTGCAGCTGCTCGCCGACGTCGAAGAAGGCCGCAAAGACGTCGACGCCGCCCACGCCGCCCGACGCCGCTTGATCGAAGAGAACGAAAAGCTCCCGGCCGTGTTGCAAGACGCCAAGCTCGTCGCCGCCGCGCAATCGAAGCTGCCGCAGAAGTTGCCGCAGAAGTTGTAGGAGCGGTCATGTCGCAAGTGCTCGATGAGCTGGTCGCTTTGCTGTCCCTCGAGCGCATCGAGGAGAACCTCTTTCGCGGCCAGAGCCAGGACCTCGGTTGGGGACAGGTGTTCGGTGGGCAGGTGCTCGGCCAGGCGCTGAGCGCTGCGACCCAGACCGTGCCGACGGGACGCATCGTGCATTCGTTGCACGCGTATTTTCTGCGGCCCGGCGCCGTCGATCGCCCCATCGTCTACGACGTCGATCGCTCGCGCGATGGCCAGAGCTTCACCACCCGCCGCGTGGTGGCGATCCAGAACGGCAAGACCATCTTTCACCTGTCAGCGAGCTTTCAGCTCGACGAGCCCGGCTTCGAGCACGCGGCGACCATGCCCGCCGTGACGCCGCCGGAGGAGCTGCCGAACGAATCGCAGCTGATCCAGCAGCACCTCAAGCGCATCCCCGAGGTCATGCACGCCCGCATCCTCGCCGACCGCCCCATCGAGCTGCGCCCCGTCGATCCCGTCGACCTGTTCCGCCCCGAGATGAAAGACCCGAGCCACGCCATCTGGGTGCGCAGCAACGGACCCCTCGGCGACGACGGCGCCATCCACCGCTTCTTGCTGGCCTACTGCTCGGACTTCAGCTTCATCACCACGTCGCTGCGGCCCCACGGCGTCAGCTGGGTCGACCCCACCATGCAGACCGCCAGCGTCGACCACGTGATGTGGTTCCACCGGCCGTTCCGCCTCGACGACTGGCTGCTGCACGTCATCGACAGCCCCAGCGCCTCGGGCTCGCGCGGCTTCGTCCGCGGCTCGTTCTTCGATCGCCAGGGCCGCCTCGTGGCCTCGACGGCACAAGAAGGATTGATCCGCCGTCGCCCGTGAGCGTCCGTCGCCCTCAGGCGGTCTTCACCAGGATGCGCAGCAGCTCGGCGACGCCCCAGGCCTGGGCCGCGCAGCCGCGTCCGTGAAACGGCGCTTCGGCGTCAAAGACCTCGGAGATGGTGCCGACGCAGTTGTCGTCGAGGTGCTCGACGAGGCCGGCCACCAACTGGCGCGCGCCGGCTTTGTCGCCGGGGTGGACCTTCATCCAGGCGTCGACGAAGGGCCCGATGAGCCAGCTCCACACCGTGCCCTGGTGGTAGGCGGCGTCGCGGGTCTTCAAGTCGCCGTGGTAGGTCGGCTTGTAGTCGGGGTGGCCGCGGGCCAACGAGCGCAGGCCCACCGGCGTCCACAGTGCGCGCTGCACGACGTCGACGACGGACTGCCAGCGCTCCTGGGCCAGCACCGCGTGCGGCAACGAGACGGCAAAGATCTGGTTCGGCCGGCACGCCGCGTCGTTGCCCGCGCCGTCGATGGCGTGGTTGGCGAGGCCGACGCCGGGGCCGCCGCTGTCGACGACGTCGTAGAGGTAGCCGCCGGCCTCGTACCAGAAGCGCTCGTGAAACGATCGGCGCACGCGCTCGGCCATGTCGGCGAGCGGGCGGGCCGGTCCGTCGCCGCGCGCGACCCGCACCCAGCCCTCAAGCAGGCGGAGCGCGTTGTACCAGAGCGCGTTGATTTCGACGGCCTTGCCGCGGCGGGGCGTAACCACCCAGCCGTCGCACTTCGCGTCCATCCAGGTCAGCTGGTAGCCCTCTTCGCCCTGGCGCAAGAGCCCGTCTTTGTCGTCGACGCGGATGCCGAAGCGCGTGCCGCGCACGTGGTGTTCCACGACGGACTCGAGCTTCGGCAGCAGGATCTCGAGGGTCTCGACGTCGTTCGTGACCTGCAGGTAGCGATCGACGGCGTGGAACATCCACAGGGTGGCGTCGGCCGTGTGGTAGAGGCCCTCGTTTTCGCCTTCGGGAAACATGTTGGGGATGAGCCCGTCGCGCAGGTACTGGGCAAAGGTCCGCAGGATCCAGCGGGCCTCGGTCGAGCGCCCCGTCGTCAAGGTCAGCCCCTCGAGGCTGATCATGGTGTCGCGGCCCCAGTCGGTGAACCAGTGGTAGCCGGCGATCACCGAGCGCAGCTCGTCACCCTGGGCGCGCGCGCGCGTGGCGTGCTCGACGCGACCCGCAGGCTGGATGATGAACTGATCGGCCGCGAGCACCAGCTCTGCCGCCGGTCCCTCTTGCGCACAGACCGGGGCGGCGAACAGCAGCCGTCGACGTCGTTCGGCTTCGGCGCGGGCGGCGTCGCTGGGCGACAGCGCGTCGATCTCGCTCCAGTCTTCGCAGCTGGCGATGAGCGTGACCGGCTGGTCGCGGGTCAGGTCGACGCGGAAGTGACCGGGGCTGTGGGTCTGGCCGACGTCGGCGTAACCGCGGGCCTGCTCGACGCGGAACAGCACCTGCTCGATGGTCTGTGGCTCGAGCGTAAAGGCCGCGCGCTGGCCGTCGAGGCGCAGGCGCAGCGGCGGAAACGTCTCCGGCCCGTGCAGCTCGTAGCGGGCGTTGTTGGCTTCGAGGGGTGCGGTGATGACGTGCTTCGTCGGCAGCGGCACGCTGACGTATTCGTCGTGCCCGCGAAAATGCACCGCGGCCCGCAGCTTGAGCCGCACCGGTCCGTCGCCTTGCAGCAGGCGGTAGCTGATGTGCACGGTGTTCTGGCCGTGGATGAGAAACAGCCGCTTCTCGACGACGACGCCGCCGAATTCATACGTCCACACCGGCAGGCCGGTCTCGAGGCGAAAGGCCTTTTGGTGCTCGGTGGCGCCCCACTCGAGGGAGCCCGTTTTTTCTTCGGCGGAGAGGTCGACCTTGGTGCCGTCTTTCAGGCGCAGCTGCTCGGCGACGTGCGAGAGCATCATGGTGCGGCCGAGCGGGCTCGGCAGGGCCGCGATCAACAGCCCGTGGTAGCGGCGCGTGCAGGCCCCGCTCAAGGTCCCCGAGGCGTAGCCGCCGAGGCCATTGGTGACGAGCCACTCGCGGCTGAGCAGCTCATCGCGGCGGGCAAACGGGACTTCACGCGTGATCATGGTTGGCCCTTCGAGATCTGGCGTTCTTCGTCGACGGTCGTGAGCAGCAGCGCGGTGTTGGCCGGCAGAAGCCAGGGCGCGTCGTCGACGAATTCGGCGACGCCGTGGCCGCCGTAGCGCGGGTCTTCGCTCGACAGCTCGAGCTGCCAGCGCTTGCCCCACGGGGGCGCCAGCAGCGGCTCGGGCCGACGCCCGACGCCGTCGTCGGGCCCGAGGTTGACGATCAACAGGCGGTCTTCGGCTGGCCCGCCATCTCGGGTTGCGGCGCCAAAGAAGCGCAGAACGAACGACCACGGGCCGAGCACCGCGCCGTCGAGGCCCGCCGAGCCTTGCAGCCGCAGCGTCGGATCGTCGCGCCGCAAGCCCAGCAGATCGCGCACCAGCGTCGTCGTCGTCTTGTTGCGCCGGCGGTCGGCGGGATCGAGCTTGCACATGGTGAAGCTCTCGCGCGCAGCGGGGTCGGCGTTGCGCTCCCGTGCCGTCGAGGTCTTCAAGCTCGGGAACTGGCCGAGGAAATCGTTGCGCCCCGTCTTCACCAGCATCGCGAGGTCGGGCTTGTGGTGGGCGAAGTAGACGAAGGGCTGCGGGGCATCGTGCTCTTCGCCCTGGAAGAGCATCGGGGTCCAGGGGCCGAGCAACAGCAACGTCGTCATGGCCCGCTTGCGCGCCGGGCTGGTGAGCTCGTGCAGCCGGCGGCCGGCGGCGCCGTTGGCCACCTGATCGTGGTTCTCCTGGAAGGCGATGAAGCGCCACGGCTCGGCGCCCAGGCAGGGCTCACCGCGGCGGTTCTTCTGCCAGGCGTAGTGCTGTCCTTGGAACAGGTACCCGCGTTTCGCGGCGCTGATGAACTCTTGCGGGCGCCCGCGGTGGTCGCTGAAGTAGGCCTCGGCGCGGCCGGTCAAAGCCACCACCGCCGCGTGGTGCAGGTCGTCGTTCCACACGCCGTCGACGCCGTGGCCACCGTCGGCCACCGGCCGCACCAGCCGCGCGCTCTGCGTCTCGTTCTCGGTGACGACGATGATCGGCTTGTCACCCGCGGCCTCGCGGGCCCGGCGCGTGACGGCCGCGACCAGGTGCTCGGGCGAGGTGTCGTAGATCTGCTGCGTGGCATCGAGGCGCAGCCCGTCGAGGTGGAACTCGCGCACCCAGTAGGCCGCGTTCTCCATCATCAGCAGGCGCGTGGGCTCGCTGTGGGGCCCGTCGAAGTTGAGCGGCTCGCCCCACTCGTTTTTGTAGGTCGTCGAGAACCAGTCGTCGGCGAAGCAGCGCAGGTAGTTCCCGTCGGGGCCGAAGTGGTTGTAGACGACGTCGAGGATGACGCCGACGCCGAGGCGGTGGGCGTGGTCGACGAAGCGGCGGAAGTCGTCGGGCGAGCCGTAGAGGTGGCTCGGCGCGTACAAGCAGACGCCGTCGTAGCCCCAGCCGAAGTCGCCGGGGAATTCCGCCACCGGCACCACCTCGACGACGGTGACGCCGAGCGCCGCCAGCTCGGGCAACACCGCCGTTGCCGCGGCCCACGTGCCCTCGGGCGTCAACGTGCCGATGTGCATCTCGTAGATGACCTGCCCGGGCAGGCTGCCGCCGCGCCAGGCGCCGTCGCTCCAGGCGAAGCGCGTGGGGTCGACGACGCGTGAGCGGCCGTGGGGCCCATCGGGCTGACTGCGGCTGGCGGGATCGGGGTAGAGCTTGTCGTCGCCGTCGAGTCGAAAGGCATAGGCGCCACCGTCGACGAGCCCGGCGACGAAGCCGGAGAACCAGCCGTCGCCCTCGGCCGCGAGCTCGACCGCGCGTGTGGCGTGGCGGTCGACGTCTGGTGCCGTGGCGCCGCGTTCGCCGGCGTCCTCGCCGACGACGACGTCGACGCGCTGGCACTTGCGGGCGTAGACGCGCACGTGGCTGCCGCCGTCGACGGGCTCGGCGCCAAAGGCCATGCACCGGCTGCTGCTGCTGCCTGCCGCGGCCACGTCGTGTGGGGAGGCGCGCTGTGGGGCGGTGCTCATGCGTGCTCCTTCGTGCTCCTTCATCGGCTGGGCGAGGGCGCGTTGACCGGCTTCACCTTTCTGACCTTGGGCTTCTTGATGAGCTGCTCGTCGGGGTTCAGGTGCTGCTTGCGCTCAAACGGCGCCAGCGGCACGGCCTTGCCTGTGCTAGCCGACTGCACGATCGCCGTCAGCACACGCACGTCGCACAAGCCCTCTTCGCCCGACGGCTCGGGCTCTTCGCCGTCCAGCAGGCAGCGGGCGAAGTAGATGAGCTCGGGCGCGAACTGGTCGCGGGCCTCGTAGGATTTCTGCTTCGTCTGCTCGTCGAGGGTCAGGAATTCCTTGAGGCCCTTTACGTACTCGTAGGCCGGGTCGAGGCGCAGGTCGCCCTTGCTGCCGACGATGCGCAGCTCGGAGACCGCCGCCGCACCCTGGTTCACCGTGAACTGGGCGAGCCGGTCGCCGGGGAACTTCAAGAGCGCCGTCGTCATCACGTCGACCGCGCCGTCGTTCACCTGCCAGCCGAACACCTCGGTGGGCTCGTCGCCGAACAAGGTGCGCGCGGCGTTGACGCAGTAGGGCCCGAGGTCAAACAGCGCACCCGCGCCAGGCACTTGCTGCGTGCGCACGTCGCCTCTTACGACGTCGTGGGAGAAGACCGAGCTGAACGAGCTGAGCTCACCGAGCCGGCCGTCGCGCACCGTCTCGAGTGCCTTGAGGCTCGCCTCTTCGAAGTGCAGCCGGTAGGCGATCATGAGCTGCACGCCGGCGGCATCGCAGGCGTGCATCATCGCCAGGCAGTCCTCGACGCTGGGAGCCATCGGCTTCTCGCACAGCACATGAACGCCCACCGCCGCGCAGCGCTCGGTGAACGCGCGGTGCAGGTGGTTCGGCAAGGCGATGTAGGCGGCGTCGACGTCGGCGGCTTCGAGGACGGCTTCGAGCTCGTCGTAGTCGCCGACGTGCTCGACGCTGTACTTCGCCGACAGCTTCGCTTTCTTCTCAGGGTCCGACGAGACGATGGCGACGAGCTCACAGGTCTCGGTGGCGTGCGCGAACGCCGGCAGCACCGCGACCTGGGCGATGTTGCCGGCGCCGATCAAGGCCCAACGGATCTTCTGCATTTCGTCGGAGACGGTGTCGGCGCCGGCCTCGGTGTCGGGCGCGCGGGCGGAAGAACGGGTCCTGGTCATGGTCGAGCTCCGGCGGGATTGGCCTCGACGCATGAGCAGCACCTATGCCACCGACGCAGACCGACGACGCGCGCTGACGCGCTCGCAAGCCCCCTCAGCAACGCGGCGGCTGAGCGAGCCGCTCAACCGTCCGCGTGCCGGCGGACCCCTGGTGGATTTCGATGGGCGAACTTGTCGCTGCGGATCGACCCAATGTGGCGACCTTGCGACCTGGGCGGGTCGCCCTCGGCCTCGTGTGCAGCGCGCCAGCCCGCGCGATCAGGCCGGCATCAGGTCGGAGCCGGCGTCGGCGTCGGCGTCGCCACCAACAACGCGTGGTGCGCATGCGTGCGGCGCCACGTCGACGACAGCGCCACGAGCGCGATGCCCAGCAGCGCCAACGTCAGCAAGCCGACGCCGACATAGGCGTAGCCGGCACGGGAATCTCCCATCCGGAGATTGAGACCATGCACCAGGGCGATCGACGCCGCGGCGGCGGTCACCCACCAGGCTCGACGCCGCGGCAACAGCGCCGCGCACGCGCCGACGACGAGGACCGGGATGATCAGCGCCGCGATCCAGTTGGCCCGCACATCGAACCCCGGCCACGGCATCCCTTGCAGCGCGTGCAGTCCGTCGACGAGCGCGAGCCCGAAGAGCAGCACCGCGGCGAGCACGCGACTGAGGAAGGCAGAGACCTGGGACTTCCGACGACGTCGACGATGCATGCGGTTCGAGAGAGCAAGCGAGGGGCCACCTGCATGCCTCGCTCATCCGCGGCATCAGCAGCAGCGGCGGCGCTGACCTTCAGGTGCGCTCGAGCAGCGCCACCGGGAAGCGCTGCAAGAGCACCGCCAGGCGGACCGCGCCGCCCGCGGCCCCCTCGATCGCGGTGCCCGACAGCACGTCGACGTAGCGGCCGACCGGCAGCGTCACCGTCGTGTCGACGTCGACGAGGCCGAGCTGTTGCCCCTCGGCGCCGGGAAACAGGCGACGGGCCCGGCGGGGCGCGACCACGACGACGTCGCCGCCGGCGCGGGCGTAGGCGCACACGGCGTCGGCGTTCTGCCCGTGGGCGGCGATGGGCTCGTAGCTTGACCGCGGGCCAAACAGCTCGGGTCGCCGACGACGAAGGCCGAGGGTGCGCTGCACGAGGAACAGCTTGGCCGCTCCGTCGTCGCCGCCGCGCCAGGCTTCTTCGGGGGCCGCGGTGGCCATCTTTTCCAGCAGGCGCGTGCGCACCGCGTAGTCGACGGGGCGGCGGTTGTCGGGGTCGACGAGGTCGTGGGTCCACAGCTCGCTGCCCTGGTAGAGATCGGGCACGCCCGGGATCGTCAGCTTCAACAACGTCTGCGCGAGCGCGGTGATGCGGCCGGCGGCGGCGATGCCGGCGACGACGCCCTCGACGTCGGCGACAAAGACGGCGTCGTCGTAGCAGGCGTCGACGAAGCTCTTGAGGCCGGCTTCAAAGGCGGCGTCGACGCGGGTCCAGGCGGTGTGGGTCTTGGCTTCGCGCGCGGCCTTTTCGACATAGGCGAGACAGCGCTCGCGGGGCAGCGGCCAGGCGCCGACCAGCGTCTGGTAGAGCATGAGCTCG
>JBKJNL010000466.1:0-7006 GCA_046593615.1 Myxococcota bacterium
ACCACCGCCCGGCGCTACATCGGCAGCGACAACCAGGTGCTGCACTTCTTGACCGCGCGCTACCACCCGGGCGACGCGCGCTTCGCCGCCGGCAACACCCTCGAGCTGCGCGTCGTCGTCGCCGGCGGCAAGAGCACGCTGCTCATCAACGGCTTTCCCATCCTCGGCGCGCGCACCCGCTGATGGGCAACGACCCTGCTCCTGCGGCCGCGGGCGAGACCCAGGACCTCCACGAGGCCCTGCAGGCACGGCTGACGCTGCCGGTCGGCGAAGCCGACGTCGCCCTGCTCGCCGAGCTGCTCGTGGGCAAGAGCCGCGGTGAGCGCTTCCAGCAGGCGCCGACAAAGGCGGCGTCGCCCCGGCTGCGATTGGCGGTGGCCCGCGTGCTGTCGGTCGGCTGTCTGCGCTTCTTGCTGCAGAGTGGCGGCGGTCGCGCGCGCACCGTCTTGCGCGATGGACGACGGCGACACGGCCGGCTGTGGGATCGCGGGCTCAACGATGGCTTCTCGGCGACGTTCTCCGAGATGCCCTTCGACCTGCTGTGGAACCTGGCCACCGTCGTCCTGCCCCTCGCCGAGCGTCGGCAGGAGACGTTGCAGCGCACCGTGCTCACCGAGCTGACCCGCGACGAGCGCCGCGTGCTCACGCGGGCCCGGCCGAAGCAGGCGACCGCGGCGCTCGATCATGTGTTTTGCGTGTTGGCCATCGAGCACAAGAACGCGCTGCGCCTGCCCGACGTCATCGACGAGATCGTGCGCTTCAGTCTCATCACGTCGTCACCGTTGGCGCTGTTGTTCAACGCCGACGAAGCCCTCGGCACCGCCCACGAAGGCACCGACATCGGCTCGCTGTGCGCGCCGGGCAGGGTGCGCCTGCTCGAGGTCTGTGACGACGCGCTCGGCCAGGCCCTGGTGAAGCGGCTGCGCCACATCTGGACCCGCTCGGCCGACCGCGGCGACTTCGCGATCCGCTGCCGGTCGCTGGCGGCGAACGCGACAGCGCTGGTGCGGGGCCTCGACGACACGCGCCGCCTCGACCTGCTGGGGCCCGTGGCCCGCCTGGTGGCCGCGCTGCCCGACGAGCTGCCCAGAGATGCGCGCGCCCGCCTGATGCGCCTGCCAGGCGTGGTGACGATGGCCGATCGCGACGCCGTCGTGGCCGCCCTGCAAGACGTCGTCGGCCTGGCTCTCGTGCTCGACGAGGTTCGCGGCCGCCTGCAGTCGTGGCGCTACGGAGACGACCGCTACGAAGAAGCCCAGGTCGCGTTGCGCGTCCTCGACGACACGCTCACGCCCCGCCGCGACGCCGTCGCTGCCCTGGCCCGCGCGGTGTCCGGCGCCGTCGGCTGACGACCCAGGACAGAGAGCGGCGCAGACAGCGGCGCAGCGATCAGGACCCGACGTTGCCGGAGACGATGTCGTGGTGCCACTGCTCGAGCGCGGCGTCGACGGTCTGCTTGGCGCGCCGCTCGACGGCCTCTTTGAGCGTGTTCTCGGGCAGGCCGTACTTCGCGGCGAAGTCGTTGACGAAGCTGCGCTCGGCGTCGTCGTAGTCGCCGTCGGCAAAGATGACGTCGACGACGGCCAGGATGGCGAGCTCGAGGTGGGCGGGCTTGGCCTTCAGGATGGCCATGGCCTCGGGCAGGCCGAGCTTGCTTGCGTCGTTGAAGTCGACGCCGTGCTCGAGGGCCAGGGCCTTGCCGGCTTCGAGCTCTTCGTCGGAGAGGTCGTTGTCGGCGGCGGCGACGGCGTAGCAGAAGCGAATGAGCGCACGCTTCTCGGCGGCGTCGAAGCGCGCGATGCGGGCGTGGCGGGAGCGGGCGCGAATCTTGTCGAAGAAGCCCATCGGATGTCTCTCTTTCGTGGCGCAGCTGCGCGCCCCGACCATACGCGCCCTGCGAGAGCCGGTCAGGGGAGACTGCGGCGGCCAAAGCCCGACCGTCACCGCGAAGCCCGCTCGCGTGCTGTTAGGCTGACCCCATGAGCCGTGGCTACCGCGTCGTCGTTGAACCCCTCTCCACCGCCAACCAGCACGTCACCGCCAGCGACGAGCTGTGCATCGATGTTTCACTGCTGCCGATCCTCGGGGCCGACGCCATGCGCGCGCTGTTGATCAACGAGCTGACGAGCATCGGCTGGCAACAGACGGCCGACGGTGGGCGAGAAAAGACGATTCGCCCCGGGCTCGTGGCGACGTTGTCGGCCGACGGCACCACCGTCACCATCGCCATGACCGCCGAAAAAGACGTCGCCGGCAGCGGCCGCAGCGACGCCGAAGCAAAGGTTGCCGCCGCCGCCAACGCCGAGCAGGCGACGGCCCACGTGAAGCGGGCGGCGACGACGGCGCTGGCCTCGGCCGAAGCCGACGTGCGCGCCGCGCTCGAGGCCGCGATCCAGAAGGTCTACGTCGACGCGCTCGAGCAAAAGGCCAAGTCGATGGGCCAGGTCGAGTCCATCGAGCGCGGCACGTCGGCCGACGGGTCTCTGGAGATCACGATCAAGGTGCGCGCCTGACCGGCGTGTGACCCGCAGGCATGGGGCTCAACCAGCTCGACCAGCGCGACGTCGAGGCCACGCGTGCGCTGCAGCAGGCGCTGCAGGCGCGCAGCGAGGACATGACGCCGTCGCAAAAGGCGTTGGTCATGACGCTGCGTCTGTGGCTCGCGCTCATCGAGCCGATTGCGACCATCGCGTCGGTGTTGGCCGGCTTCGTCGTCCTCTTTCAGCTCGCGTTCTCGGGCACCCCGTGGCCCCTGGCCTTTGTCGGCTACCTCGTCGTCGCCTATGCCGGCACCGTTGGCATCCGCTTCGCCACCGGCGCGGTGCGTCGTCGCCTGTTCGGCCGGGTGCTGAAGAGCCTCGAGCTCGCGCCCAGCGCCGTCGGTGGGTCGACGACGGCGATGCTGCCGGCGGTGCGCAACCGCGATGGCGCGCGCTGAAGGGTACGTCGTCGCCGACGATGAAACAGCAACGAAACAGCGACGACGAACCTAGAACGACGCCGGCCAGAGCGGGATGCGGACCATGGCTTTTTCGACGGCCGGGCTGTCGGGCAGCACCTCGAGCGAGCAGTCGAGGCGCAAGAGCGGCAGGTCGCTCAGCGCGCCCTGCAGGTGCAGCAGATCGCGCACGCCCTCGGTCACAAAGAAGCCGAGCGCGGCGTCGCCAGACCACGTCGTCAGCATCGCTTCCTTGAAGGGGCCGGTGCGCACCGACAGGTCGGGCTTGCAGCAGACGTCGCCGTCGTCGACGTCGACGCCGGCCTTTTTCAGCTGGGCGACGCTGTCGGCGTGAAACGTCGCGATGCGCCCGGTCAAGAACTTCACCGCGGCTCCTGCGGCCCGCGCCCGATGCACCAGCTCGACCATGTCGCCGATGGGCGCGTCGTGGGCGAGGTGGGCCGGGGTCCAGAAGCTCTGGTCCCAGAAAGCGCCAAAGGATTCGATGACGTCGTCGGCCAGGCCCAGCTGTTGCGCGGTGGTCCGGCCGTCGACGGCCATGTCGGAGACGGTGACGCCGGCGAAGTGCTCCGTGCCGCGATCGCGGTCGAACTGCTGCGCGGCGTGCAGGGTGCGGTGGCGCGTGTCGAACACGGTGTTGTCGAGGTCGAAGACCACGGCGACCGGCACGCCGAGGCGGGTCAGCGTCGTGATCTCGGCCAGGCGTTCGGCGACGAAGCGCACGCCGTCAGGAGCGCCGCGCCCCTGCCGCACGCTCACCCGATCGAGCACGGGCAGATCGCTGCGCGGCCCGGCCCGGTGGCCCAACCGCGGCCCGGCCTGCATCACGCTCGCGACGTCGGCGCCCGACGGCACCCAGGTGGCGGCCGGCGCCGGCGACGTCGTCTGCGTCGTTGCCGGGGTCGTTGACAACGAAGCCGGCGGCGTTGGCACCGAAGCCGTCGTCGTCGTCGACAAAGACGCTTGCGGCGTCGGCGTTCTTGCCGCGAAGCTTTGCTTGGGTCGTGTGGCGTCCACGACGTCAGGATAGCCGACAGCTCACCCCTTTGGCGGCGTCGACGTCGGAGGGCCGGCCGGCAGCACGCGCTCGACCAGGGCCACGGCCCCGCGCCCCGGCGACAAGCGGCCGGCACGGACGTCGTCGACGACGTCGGCCAGCGCGCCCTGCAGTCCGGGGTGGGCCGCGCCGCGCGCCAGCAGCTCGGCTTCGATGCACCGCCACAGCCACCGCTCGGCTTGATCGGCGCGCCGCTCGTCGAGCCCGCCACCGAGCCCGTCGCTGAGCGAGGCCCGATGTCGCAGCACGGTGGCCCAGACTTCGTCGACGCCGCGGCCTTCTTGCGCCGACGCCAACAGCACTGGCGGCTGCCAACGCTTGTCGTGGTGCAGCAGGTGGCCGGCATTTCGATAGTGGCCGGCGGTCTCTTCGGCCTCGCGCCGCCGCGCGCCGTCGGCCTTGTTGACGACGACGATGTCGACGAGGTCGAGGATGCCGCGCTTCTGCCCCTGCAGGTCGTCGCCGCCGCCGGGGGCGACGAGCAGCACAAAGGTGTCGGTGAGGGCGTGCACCGCGTGCTCGCTCTGGCCGACGCCGACGGTCTCGACGACGACGACGCTGAAGCCGGCGGCCTCGCACAACAGCAGGGCCTCGCGGGTCTTGGCGGCCACGCCACCCAGGGCCCCCGCCGCCGGCGACGGCCGCACGTAGGCGCGCTCGTGGCGGGCGAGGAATTCCATGCGCGTCTTGTCGCCGAGGATGCTGCCGCCGGTGGTGGGCGACGACGGATCGATGGCCAGCACCGCGAGCCGGGCGTTGGCGTCTTTGAGCAGCTGTTGGCCGAGGGCTTCGATGAAGGTCGACTTGCCGACGCCGGGCGTCCCCGAGAGACCGACGCGCACCGCGCGGCCGGTGTGCGGCTGCACGACGTCGAGCAGGGCCCGGGCCCGGGCCTGGTCGTCGTCGCGCGTGCTCTCGACGAGGGTGATGCCCTGCGAGAGCGCGCGCCGATCACCGGCGACGATGCGGGCGGCGAGGTCGTCGACGTTCATGCCGTCAGCGCAAGAGCTCGCCGGCCCGGGCGCGCTTGACGAAGCGGCCGCCGCCGGTGGTGCTGACGTTGCCGTTGTCGATGATGACGCGGCCGCGCGAGAGCACGACGTCGGGGTAGCCCTGCACCTCGACGCCTTCGAACGTATTGTAGTCGCACTTCATGTGGTGCGTCTTTTTGTTGTTGACTGAAATGCGCTCTTTGCGGTTGGGGTCGAAGACCACGATGTCGGCGTCGGAGCCCGGCATGATGGTCCCCTTCCTGGGCCAGAGGCCAAAGGTGCGGGCCGCGTTGGTCGACGTGATTTCCACGAAGCGCTGCAGCGAGATGCGGCCGCCGACCACGCCGGCGTTGTAGATCAGGCTGAAGCGGTTCTCGACGCCGGGGGCGCCGTTGGGGATCTTGCGGAAGTCGTCGCGCCCTAGCTCCTTCTGGCCCTTGAAGCAGAAGGGGCAGTGGTCGGTCGACACCGTGCTCAGGTCGTTGAACTTCAGGCCCTGCCACAGCGAGTCCTGGTTCCACTTCTCGCGCAGCGCCGGCGTCATCACGTATTTTGCGCCTTCAAAGTCGGGCAATTCATAATACGTCTGATCGAGCAGGAGATACTGCGGGCAGGTCTCGGCCGAGACGTCGACGCCGCGGGCCCGGCCACGCTTGACCTCTTCAAGCGCGTCGTGGCTCGAGAGGTGGACGATGTAGAGCGGCACCTTGGCCACCTCGGCAATGGCGATGGCCCGGTGCACGCCCTCGGCCTCCATTCGCGTCGGTCGCGTCAACGCGTGGTAGATCGGCGCGGTTTTACCGTCTTTGACGGCGCCCTTGATGATCTCATCAATGACGATGCCATTCTCGGCGTGCATGCAGATGCGCGTGCCATTCTCACCGGCCTGTCGAAACGCACGATACAATGTGCCGTCGTCGACGTAGAGCACGCCGGGATAGGCCATGAACAGTTTATAAGAGGTCACGCCTTCCTGCGCGAGGCGCTCCATCTCTGGTAGCCGCTCGTCGGGCATGTCCGTCACAATCATGTGAAAGGAGTAGTCGACGCTGGCTTTGCCATCAGCCTTCTTGTGCCAGGTCTCGAGGCCCTTGAGCGTGCTGTCGCCCTTCGACTGGATGGCGAAGTCGATGATGGTCGTGGTGCCGCCGCAGGCTGCGGCCAGGGTGCCGCTCTCGAAGTCGTCGGCCGACGTCGTGCCGCCGAACGGCATGTCGAAGTGGGTGTGGGGGTCGATGCCGCCGGGAAAGATGAATTTGCCTTTGGCGTCGATGACCTTGTCGGCCCGGATGCCGGTCGCTGTCAGGTTGGAGCCCACGGCCGCGATGGTCTCGCCGACGATGTAGACGTCGCCCATGAAGTCGGCGTCGGCGGTGACGATGCGGCCACCCTGGATCAGAACGCTGTTCATCTGGCTTCTCCCGCTGCTCGATTGGGTTGCTGACGGGCGCAGCAGAGCCCGTTTCAGGTGCGCGCCGCAAGTCGCGCCCCACGATTCGCTGCTGTGGTTGACGTCGTCGCCGGGTGCTCTGCTCGGCCGTCCCGCGCCGCCCTTCCGTTGCCTTGCTTCCGACCGCTTGATCGCCGGCGCGCTCGCAGAACCGCGACCACCGTGTCGTGATTCGCCGCCGACGCACCGCGTGCCACGTAACGTCGCCGTCCCGTCGTGGAGCCGCCGTGGAGCCGTCGTGGAGCTCCAGCGCCCGGCTCATGACCGGGGCGTGACGCGCGACCCTTCGCGGGCGCGCTTCGTGGAGCACGACGGCTCCATGATCATCGCGGCGCTCGCGCTCGTGTCGTTCACTGCTGGATTCTCATTTTGTGCCGGCGGCGCTCCGCAGGTCCCCGACGTGGTCGACGTCTTTTTCGCCGCCGGCTCCGACCGCACCGACCGCGGCGCCGGCCGCAGCGCCGACATCGACGGCGGCGTCGTCGTCTGCCGCGTCGACGTCGTCGGCGACCACGGCTGGGACACCTTTGGCGCCGTCGACCTCGCCG
>JBKJNL010000610.1:0-4375 GCA_046593615.1 Myxococcota bacterium
CCTGCTGGCGCGCCGCTGGCCGCACCGGTGGTGCCGCTGCCCGCCGCACCCGCGCCGCTGGCGCCGATGCCGCCCGCGCCGCCGAGCCCGCCGATGGGCAACGCCCTGGCCGCCGGCGGCCTCGCCGTCGCCGCCGTGGGCAGCTCCATCGCTTTTGTCGCCAACCAGCTCAAGGCGCTCACCGTCGTCGACGTGCTGTCGATCATCGCTGTGCTGTTCATCGCCGTCGCCGTGCCCTCGGGCTTCCTCGGCTGGCTCAAGCTGCGGCGGCGCAACCTGGCCCAGCTGCTGGAAGGCTCTGGTTGGGCCCTCAACGACCGGCTGCGCATGACGCGTGTGCTGGCCGCCATCATCACCCAGCGCCCGCCGCGCCCCGCCGGCTCGCGCCTGCAGACGGTCACCATCCCACTCGCGGGCCGCGACCACGACGAGCCCAGCCGCTTGTGGTGGGTGGCGGCGTGCGTCCTCGTGCTGCTCGGCTACGGCCTGTGGAAGGCCAAGGACCCCGTCTTGCGCGGCGGCTGTTACGAGCGCTCGATCCCGGCGGCGTTGTGCGCGGCCCTCGAGCTTCCGGTCGGTGTCGACGACGAACCGAGCCCCTGAGAGGCCAGGTCCCTACGGCAGGTAGGGGCGGGTGAAGTTGTCGATGCCGCCGTCTTGCACGAGCAGGTCGTCTTCGATGCGCACGCCGCCAAAGGGCGTGAGCTGCTCGATGAGGGTCCAGTCGAGGTGGGCGGCCACCGGCTGGCTCTTGAGCTCGGCCAGCAACGACGGGATGAAATAGCAGCCGGGCTCGATGGTGAAGACCTGGCCGACCTCGACGACGCTGGTGTTGCGCAGAAACGGGTTCTCGGGCTTCGGCGCGATCTGGCGGCAGCCGACGTCGTGGGTGACGAGCCCGAGCGAGTGGCCGAGGCCGTGGGGGAACAGCTTGCGCGTGGCGCCCTGGTCGACGAGGGCGTGGGCGCTGGCCCCGCCTGTGCCGCCTCCGGTGCCTGCTCCTGTGCGGGCGCCGCGGGCGATGCCGGTCTGCAAGAGCACCTCGGCCAGCAGCACGTGACTCTCGTCGTGCAGGGTCTCGTAGGGCACGCCTTTTCGGGCCCGCTCGCACAGCACCTTTTGCAGTCGATCGACACCCTCGACCAGGCCGCGGAACACGTCGGCGGCGGCGCCGGTGCCCTTGACCGCGGTGCGGGTGATGTCGGAGTCGTAGCCGCAAAAGGAGGCGCCGGCGTCGAGCAGCAGGCTCTGGGCAGCAATCTTTTTCTTGCCGTAGGATACGTGGTGCAACGTCGCCGCGTGCTCGTTGAGAGCCACAATATTCTTGTACGGCGTTTCGGGGTCGTCTTGCGCGGTTTCTTTCAGGTAGAGCAGGTGCAGGTCGAGCTCGGAGTGCTCGCCGTCCTGGAAGGCCTGCAGCACCGCGGCGTGGCCGCGGCAGGCCCGGCGGTTGGCTTCTTTCAGGCAGACGATCTCGTAAGGCGTCTTCTTGACGCGAGTGGCGTCGAGGTCATCGACGAGGGCTTTGGGCGCGATGCGGTCGTCGGGCAGGCCGAGCGCCGCCAAAAAGGCGCGGTCGTCGGCGATGCCGGCGAGGCCGCCGATCTTGCTTTGCAGCGCCTGGCGGATGGCCCCGGTCGAGCGCACCTCGACGACATCAAAGGAGTCCCAGAAGTGCGTCGACTCAGGCTCTGGTGGACCTTCCCAGAAGCCGCGTTCGACGTTGTAGTAGAAGGTCGGCTTCTGGCCCGGCACGACGAGCAGCGCGCAGCCCTCGACCGACAGCGGCAGCCAGTGCTTGAACATCGGCACGGTGACGAGCGGCCAGTACTGGTCGTCGAACGCCGTCTTCTTCTGCGGCGTGCCCGAGTGCAGCACGAGCCCCCCGAGCCCGTGCTTGCGACAGACGGCGTCGGTGCGGTTTTGCAGCTCGACCAGGTGCTCGCGGTACAGCGCCGTGAGCCGTTCACGAGAGGGTGCGACGTCGACGATCATGCTGGAGAGATACGCAAGCGCGCGCCGCTCGTCATCCCGCCGCCGTGCCGGCCCACCAGAAGCCGGCTACAGCGGGTGCTTGTTGTCGGCGAGGATCGACAGCGGCGGCGTCGTCTTTGTCCAGGCCTGCTGGTTGCGTTCGATGGCCGCGGCCATGTGGCCGGTGACGTCGTGGTCGACGAAGCGGCGGGCGGCGCGGATCGCCGAGCGCACGGCGTGGGCGTCGCTCTTGCCGTGGGCGATAAAGGCCGGCTTGCGCAGGCCGAGCAGCGGTGCGGCGCCGAACTCGCGCGGATCGAGCTCGCTCTTGATGCGGTTCCACCCGGGCTTGCTCAAGAGGCCGCCGAGGTTGTCGACGAGCGATCCCTGCTCGAACGTCTCTTTGATGACCTTGGCCATGAAGCTGAAGACACCTTCGGCGGCCTTGAGCACGACGTTGCCGGTGAAGCCGTCGGTGACGACGACGTGGACGACGCCGACGTTGAGGTCGCGGCCTTCGCAGAAGCCAACGACGTTGAGGTCGGTGCGCTTCAAGAGCTCGAGGGCGGCGCGCGTGAGTGGCGTCCCCTTGTGCTCTTCTTCGCCGTTGCTGAGGACGGCGACGGCGGGGCGCACCTGGCCAAAGGCGTGCTCAAGATAGACGCTGCCGAGCACGCCGAACTGGCAGAGGTGCAGGGGCTCGCAGACGTTGTTGGCGCCGGCGTCGACGAGGAGGGTGCGGCCGAGCCGGCCTTTTGCGCCGCTGCCCCTGGTGCTGCCATTGGCCCTGGCGTTGACCCTGCCGTTGACGCTTGCGCTGCCGTTGACGTCGACGGGTGTCACGGCGGCGAAGCTGGGCAGCACGGTGCCGATGGCCGGCCGCGAGACCTGGGGCAGCCGGCCAAAGACGAAGCTGGCGGTGGCCATCATGGCGCCGGAGTTGCCGACGGAGACGGCGGCCCGGGCCTGGCCTTCTTCGACGAGGTTGCAGGCCACGCGCATCGACGAGCGCTTCTTTTTGACGGCCTGCAGGGGCGTGTCGTCCATGGTGACGACGTCGTCGGCGACGACGAAGGACAAGCGGCCATCGGCCACCGCCGCGCCGATCTCGCCCCGGTCTTTGCGGAGCCCGTCGATGAGACGGCCGACGTCGGCGTTGCCAACGACGATGATGCGGGCGCCGTCGTCGACGACGGCGGCGATGGCGCCGTCGATCAACGGCTGAACGCCGAGGTCACCGCCCATCGCATCCAGCGCGATGGGCTGGATGGACAAGCGCTGCTCGGCGCCAGGATCAGGCGTGGGGTCACTCATGATCCACGATGGGCAATGCAGCCTGCGACACAAGAGAAAGCCCGCTGGCTCCGGCGCCTGGCCCGAATGTGCCAGGCCGCAAGAGCCAGGGGAGTGTCACCCTCAGTGCGGATGAGCCTGCGGACCAGGCGGCGGTTCAGTCGGCGGCGACGGGGCGCGCCTGCCGGCCGGCGTAGGCACCGCACTGGCCGCACGCGTAGTGCGACATCTTCGGGGCGCCGCAAGCGCTGCAGCCGACGAAGGCCTTGGGGGCGTATTTCATGTTGGCGGCGCGGCGCATGCGCGACTTGCTGCGAGATTTGCGTCCGTAGGGAACTGCCATGGGATCCTCCAGCGCCGCGATCCTCGCGGGGCTTGTCTGACGCGTCGGACCATAGCCGGACCTCTCGAGAATTCAAGCACAGCGTCGTCGACGTCGACAGCGGGGCTGGCGGGCCCTTGGCCGCGCCTGGGATCACCCTCGTCACCCGATCTCTCGAGCGCCCCCAACGCCGCCGCCGCATCCCCGTCGCCACCGCCGCCCGCCACCGCTGCCCGCCGCCGCCGGCGCGCCCGCACCGACCGGCGACCGCGCTCCAGCGCCCTGCATCGCGTGGGGCGTTGTTGCCGGTTCGTGCAGCCCTGCCCCAGGCCCGGCGTGATCGCGCACCGCCGGATCGCGGCGTTGCGCGGAAGCAGTCGCCCCATGGGGTGGCATCGGCCTTGAATCACGGCCGCAGGCGCTGCTGCCCTCGCCGTGGAAAATGTCTTTATGAAGCTCACATTCAAGAATCTGCGTGCTCTCGCCAAGGAGTCATTCAGCTCGTGGAGCGATGATTACGCACCCAGCATGGGTGCCGCCCTGGCGTATTACACGATGTTCTCGATCGCGCCGTTGCTGGTGATCGTCATCGCTGTCGCCGGCCTGGTGTTTGGCGCCGAGGCGGTGCAGGGGCAGATCGTCGGCCAGCTCGGATCGCTCATCGGACACGAAGGCGCCGTCGCCATCGAAGGCTTGATCAAGAGCGCCAACGAGCCCACCAAAGGCGTCGTCGCCACCGTGGTCGGCGTGCTGCTGCTCGTCGTCGGCGCCACCACCGTGTTCGCC
>JBKJNL010000661.1:0-3558 GCA_046593615.1 Myxococcota bacterium
TGCGCATCGGTCCCGTCGTCATCGCTGCCGAAGGCCCAGCCGCCGGCGCCGCCGACGAAGCGCACGGACACGGGTGCCAGGAACCGTTTGCCGTCCGGTCCGAGCACGACAAGGCGATCGGCGCCCGGCGTCGTCGCGAGGGCAGCTTCGGTGCTGAGCGTGAAGGTCTCTGCGACTGCGTTCTGCGGCACGGTGACAACGACGAGGCCGCCAGCGTGCTGCAGCTCTAGCGTCCCGCCGGCGGAGCTGACCTCGACGCTGGCGATGTCGCCGGTGCGGTCGACGTCCACGCTGGCAACTCGTTTTCCGTCGCGTGGGGGGATCGGCGTTGCCGGGCACCCAGCCACGCATGCGACCAAACAAGCAAGCGCAAGCCACAGAAAGGAGCGAATCAACATCAGCAAACAATGTGCGGCTTGAGCCGCGGATCGCAATCTCGTGGACGACGTTCCTCAGACGGTGAGCGAATGAGCTTCTGCCGCGGGCGCGCGTCCACCGGCAACCCCGCTCAACGAAAGGTGTCGTCGTCGAACGCCGGCGGCGTCGCCAGCGCGATGGCGCTCAGCTGCCGTCCGGTGTGTCCGTGATCGCGGCGGTGCGAAAAATACAGCGGCGCCTGCTCGCCCCCGGTCGTCGTCGTGGACGCCACCGTGCAGCCGCCGACGACGTCGACGCGGGTGACCCCGTGCTTCGTGAGGATGCGCGCGCACAGGGCGGCCAGATCGAGGTGCTGGCGGTCGCCCTCCGGCGCAGCGCGGCCGGCCGTGACCAGCCCGTCGACGTCGACGACGGCGGCGGCGGCGGTGACGACCTCGTGGCCGACCTCAAAGGCGGCGACGCCGATGCACGGTCCGACGGCGGCGACGATGCGCGCGGGGTCGACGTTCAGGGCGCGCACCGCTGCTTCAATGACGCCACCGACGGCGCCGCGCCAGCCAGCGTGGACGGCAGCGACCACCGAGCCGTCGTCGACGGCCAACAAGATCGGCGCGCAGTCGGCGGTGCGGACGCCGACGGCGCGGCCCGCGGTCCGGGTCAGCAAGGCGTCGGCGCTGTGGCCGCGGACGTCGACGACGTCGCTATTGCCGTCGACGACGACGAGGTCTGTGCCGTGCACCTGCTTGCACGAGAACAGCGCGGCTTTGCCGACGCCGAGCTGGAAGCGGACGCGGGCCAGGTTCTCTTCGACGCGGGCCGGCGAATCGTCGACGTCGAAGCTGGTGTTGAGCGCGTTCCACGGGTGCGGTGAGGTGCCGCCGACGCGGCTGAAGAACCGGTGCGACACGCCCGGGATCGACGACAACGACGGCGACGAAATGCCCAACATCAGCGATCCCATCCGCGCGCAGCCCTTCAGCTCGCGCGCGAAACAAAGGTCAGCGGCTGCGCCACATCGAAAAGAAAAAGACCAGCGTCGACGCAAAGGCGATCAAGAACGCCACCAGCGACAGCGGTGAGAGCCCCAGCCAGACCATCCACTCTTCAGGGCCGCGGCCCATGCTGATGGCGCCGGTGACGGCGCCAGCGGCGGCGATGATGGCGAGGCCCATGCGGTTGAGGGCCTGCGACACGGTGCGCGCGCTCTCGTCGAGACGGTCGTGGCGCAGGCGGAGCCGCAGGTCGCCGGCTTCGAGCTTCTCGACGATGCGCTCGAACGTCGACGGCAGCGCCCACATCAGGTCGACGACGCGCACGCCTTCGACGAGCGCCTTCTGCTTCAAACGCTCGAGGCTGTAGCGGTGCTTGACCAGCTCTTCGATGTAGGGCCGCGCGGCCTCGATGGGGTTGATGCCGGCGGTGATGGTGCGGGCCAGGCCCTCCGTCGTCACCATGGCCTTGAACATCATCGTGAAGTCGCTGGGCAGGCGCACGCCGTGCTTGACAGCGCCGGCGGCGAGGTCGCTGAAGAACGCGGCGAGGTCCCACTCGACGAGCTCGCGGCCGACGATGTGGCGCTCGAGGACTTCGATGACCTCGGCCTCAAAGGCGCCGTAGTCGACGGTGGTGCCCGGCTTGCCGAGGGCGAACCAGATGCGGGCGACGTTCTCGAGGTCTTCGCTCATCAGCGAGAACAGCACGTCGACGAGCCGCTCACGGTTCTGCCGCGAGAGCCGGCCCACCATGCCGAAGTCGATGAGACCGAGCCGGCCGTCGGCCTCGACAAAGACGTTGCCGGGGTGCAAGTCGCCGTGGAAGAAGCCGTCTTTCAAGAGCATCTGGTAGGCGGCGTCGAGGTAGACGTGGGCGACGTCGGCGCGTTCGGCCAGGCCCTCAAGCTGGGTGATTTTCTTGCCGTGGATGCGCTCCATGGTGAGCACGGTCTTCGACGACAACGACGGGAACACCGCCGGGATGTGGATGCGCGGCTTGTTCTTGAAGTTCTTCCTGAAGCGCTCGAGCGACAGCCGCTCGACCTCGAAGTCGAGCTCGCGCCGCAGCGACTTCTCGAACTCGCCGAGCATGCCCTTGATGTCGAAGCTCTCGGCTTCGGGGAACACGTCGATGACCTGCTCAACCAGGAAGGCCAGCAGCGAGAGGTCGGCTTCGATGATCGGCCGCAGGCCAGGACGCTGCACTTTGACGACGACGGAGCGGCCGTCTTTCAGCGTCGCGCCGTGCACCTGGGCTATCGAAGCCGAGGCAATCGGCACATCGTCAAACGTGGCGAACAGCTCGTCGATCGGCTTGCCGAGCGAGGTCTGGATGGTCTTGCGCACCTCTTCGACGGGGACGCCGACGACGTGATCTTGCAGCGACTGCAGCCGCTCGACGTAGTCGCCGGGGATCAGGTCGGGTCGCGTCGAGAGGATCTGGCCGAACTTGACAAAGGTCGGGCCGAGCTCTTCAAGCATGGCGACGGCGCGGGCGGCGAGGTCGACCTTGGTGTGCGCGGCCACTTCTGCGTCGTCGCCGATGAGGTCTTTGCGGGCCTGCTGGCGGGCGATGGCTTCGTCGTTGCGCGACTCGAGCAGCGTCGAGAAGCCGTGCTTGGCGACGATGGCGGCGATGCGGCGGGCCCGGGCGGCATCCTTGACGACGACGCGCAGGGCCTGCGTGCCGGAGTAGATGGCTCGCAGCAGCGAGCGGTTGCTTTTGTCCTCGTCGGCCATGCGGTGAGGGGTATAGCGCCCCGCTCGCTCGCGCGCGCTCTCGCCGATCGGCTACAAGGCGCGATGCGCATTTTCTTGATCGCCCTTGCCGTCGTCGTCGCCTCCTCCTGCGCCTCGCCGCTCGCCTCACGGCGGGCCCAGGTGCTCGAAAAGGGCGAGGTCGAAATGATCGTCGTTCCGACCGCCGTGGCCGCGGCGGACATCACCGGTGGCGACTCCAGCCTCCTGCTCCCGCACGTCGAGGCCTCGGTGCGGTTCGGCATCTTTGACCACGTCGATCTGCAGCTGAAGATCGACGAGGCCTTGTTTCCCGAGCTGGCGTTCGGCTGGCAGATCGTCGGCGACCCGTCGAAGAACGAGTTCGCCTTGACCGTCGGCGCCGGGGCGAAGCTCGCGGTGTTCCTCGTTCCGTCCTTCACCGGCGGCGGCGGCGGAGTCGGCAACATCA
>JBKJNL010000071.1:0-2926 GCA_046593615.1 Myxococcota bacterium
GGCGCGCCGTTTGTCATCAGCACACCGCCCAACGCCATGGTGGCCGGGGCCGGCGTCAAGAGCCGCGACCTGTTGCTGGTGGGGCTGCCGCTGATGGGGGTCGGCGTCGCCATCGTCGTCGTCACGGGTCCCGCGGCCCTGGCGTTCTTCGGCCTCGGCGCTGCACCCTGACCGCCGTTGGGTGCTGCGACGGCCGCGACGTTGGCAAGGACTTCGCAACGACTGCTGGCGACGACCGCTGGCGACGACTGCTGGCGACGACTGCTGGCGACGACGTGAAGGAGACCGACCCATGCTGCTGCTGCGCTGCCTGTCCTTGACCCTGGTGCTCGTCACTTGTGCGGGCGCCGCCCGGGCGACGGGCTCGCCCGACCCGATGCCGGCGCGGTCGGGCAAGCCGACCAGCGCCTGGATCGCCAACATGGATGGTCTGGCCCAGGCGCTGGTGGCGACGTTGACCGACGCTGCGGCCCGACCCCTCGATGCCGCGCGGCGCGAGCGCCTGCGGGCCGACGCCGCCGTGTTGCGCGGTCTCGTGAACGGGTTGTCGGCGCTGCACGAGCGACCCGATGCCGACCCCACCCTGCCGTTGTTGTTGCAGGAGCTCGATCGCGCCGTCGACGACGTCGCCCGCGCCGACGAGACCCGCATCGAGAGCGTCGCGCTGGCTCTGGCCTGGACCTGCATGGGTTGTCACACGCGCGTCGACGCCGGCTCGTCGCGCCCGAGCACGACCCTCGCGCCGGTCGACGCCGGCCTGCCGCCCGACGTCCGCGGCATCGCCCTGGCGGCCACGCGCCGCTTCGACGAAGCCCGCGCGGCCTTTGGCGCCGCCGCCATCGACGAGACCCTCGCCGCCCAGGAGCCCCGTCGCTGGGAGCGCTCGGTCCGCGGCGCGCTGTTGCTCGACCTGCGCATGCGCCACGACCCGCGCGCGGCCCTCGCCGTCGCCGACCAGGTGTTGCTCACGCCCGGTGGTGACTCGCTGTACGCCGAGGCCGGCGCCTGGCGCGAGGTGCTGGTCCCGTGGGTCAAGCGCCAGCAGCGTTTTCCGACGACGGTGGCGGCGCTGACCGCCGAAGCCGCGCGCCTCATCGCCGAGGCCGACGCCCGCGGGCCCGCCGACCCGGCCGTCGAGATCCTCGCGCTGCAGACGACGGCGATCGGCCACGCCTTGCTCATGAAGAACCCGCCCCGCGCGGTGCGGGCCCAGGCGTTCTTCTGGTTGGGCGAGAGCTACGCGCGCCTGCAAGACCTCGACATCTGGTCGCTGCACCTCGCCTACGACGCCCTCTGCATTGAAGCCGCTCCGCACACACCGCTCGCGCGCACCTGCTTCGACCGCTGGCACGAAGGAGCGCTGTCGGCGTTCGCCGGCAACGGCGGCGGCGGCCTGCCCGACGACGTCGTGCCCCTCGACGAAGCCCTGCGGGCCCGCGCGGCACCGACGCCATCGGCCCCGAAAAAGCCGCGGTCACCGTAGCGGCGCGCCGTCATGAGAATGACAGCGTTGCGCCAACGCGCGACAAGCCGGAGCGCGCGGTCGCCAGGGCCGACGCGCGGCGCCGGAGTCCACGTTGAAGCAGGAAAATCGACGACAAGCAGCGTTGGTGGTGCTGTGCCTCGGCCTCGCCGTCGTCGTGAACATCGTCGTTCCCTACATGCATCCGCTGGTGCACGGCATCGAGGCCTTTGCCGCGGCCCTCGCCGTCCTGGCCATCCGGCGCCTCAGCGGGCGGCTCGAGACTCGCGAGCGTGAGATCGCCGAGATGACCGAGCGGGCCGCACGCACCGAGCGGATGGCCGCGCTCACCGCCTTTGCCGCCGGAGCGGCCCATGAGCTGGCGACACCGCTGGGGACCATCGCCGTCGTCGCCGGCGAGCTGGCCCGCAGCGCCGACCCCGCCGTGGTCGCCGATGCCCGGCTCGTGCGCGCCGAGATCGACCGCTGCCGCGCCATCGTCGACGAGATGGCGGGCTCGCGCGGTGAGACCTTGTCGGCGCTGTCGATCCCGGCCCTGCTCGAGGACATCATCGAGCGCCTGCCGCTGTCGCGGCGGGGCCGGCTCACGGTGCGTTGGGAGACGACGACGTTGACGATGGTGGCGCCGCGGCAGGGCCTCTCGCAGGCCCTCGCCTCGCTCATCAAGAACGCCTTTGACGCCAGCGACGACGCCGGCGCGGTCGTCTTGGGCGTCGGCCGCAACGACGACGCCGTCGAGCTCGTGGTGCGCGACGAGGGCTGCGGCATGGACGCCGCGACGCTCGCGCACGCCGGCGAGCCGTTCTTCACCACCCGGCCCGATGGCGAGGGCCGCGGGCTCGGCCTCTTTGTTGCGCGCCAGCTCGCCGAGGGCCTTGGCGGCCGGCTGTGGGTCGAATCCCAGGCCGGCGCGGGCACCACGGTCATGTTGCGCCTGCCGCAACCGTCGCAACCCTCCAGCGCGAGCGTCCCGTGACCGGGGCCGCTGCGGCCGAGCGCCCGCCGAGCGTGCTCGTCGTCGACGACGACGATGTGTTTCGCGATCGGCTGGTGCGGGCGCTCATCGACCGGGGCTTCTTCGCCAGCGGTGCCAGCAACGCCGACGAAGCCATCCGCCAGGCCCGCGAAGAGTCACCGGAGTGGGCCGTCGTCGACCTGCGGCTCGGGAGCAGCTCGGGGCTGGAGGTGCTCCGCGCGTTGCGGGAGATCGATCCGGCGACGCGCGTCCTCATGCTCACGGGCTACGGCAGCATCGCCAACACCGTCGTGGCCATGAAGCTCGGCGCCGCTGGCTACCTCACCAAGCCCGCCAGCGCCGACGAGATCCTGCGGGCCCTGCAGGCCGAGCAAGACGCCACGGCAACAGCAACAGCAACATCAACGTCGACCTCAGCATTGACGTCGACGTCGACCGAGGCGCGCCCGGCCAGCCTGTCGCGCGTC
>JBKJNL010000141.1:0-8246 GCA_046593615.1 Myxococcota bacterium
GGCGTCTTCTTCGTTGCTGCCTTCGTTGCTGCCACCCGGCGGCGGGCTCTGGCGAAACGCGACGCGGACGTCGTGGGTCACGAGCGTGCCGGCGCCGCCGCAGAACGCGCCGTCGTCGGCGATGCGGGCGACCTCGACGAGGCCGTCGCCGACGAGGGGGCGGCTGCCCGAGAACAACATGATGCCGACGCTGTCTCCGGTGGTGCCGACGAGGGCGCCGCCGACGGCCGGGCCCCCCGCGGTCAAGCCGGCCGAAGAGCGGCCCCGCAGTGACCGCAGGGCGAACGTGAACAGGTCGCTCTCGGCGACGCCGAGGTCGACGACGTCGAAGCCCGAAAGCACCAGCCCCTGGCACAGCCCGTCGCGGGCGATGAGCTCGGGGCCGTCGCCGCCGCGGGCCACGACCACCGGACCGGTCTGCTCGCCCATCCGCCGCCGCAGCAGCGTGCCCACCGCCCGGCCCAGGCGCAGCGTCGTCGTCGTCGTGAACACCGCGGGGCTGCCTCGCAGGCTCGCACCCCGCACCAGCTCGGAAAACTTCATGGACCCCTCACAGGCACGACAACCAACGGCGCCAACGGGCCGGATTCTTCGGCGCTCGCCACCGCCGCGAGCGCCCGCGGCATCACCGGCGATGACGGCGATGACGACGATGACGACGACGACGGCAACGTCGATCCCGGCGCAGCCAGCGTCGACCACTCCAGGAAGCGATGCACGATGGCCTGCTCGATGCGGCCCTTGCGCCGTGCCGGCACCGGCAGGCGGGCGATCAACGTGAGTCGCTCGGGGGCGTCGACGCGCACCAGGATCTTTGGATCGAGGGTCGGGCTCTCGATGCCGCGCTCGACCTGGCGGCGCTCGAAGTACTTGCGGGCTTCGGCGGCGTAGGCGGCCTGGGCTTCGTGGCAGGCCAGCAGCAGGTTGCTCTCCGACTCCTGCCAGCGCGCGTCGCGGGCCACGGGAATCTCGAACGTGTGCAGCACGTAGGCGTCGGAGAAGGTTTCGTTGACGACGGGCTGGCTGACAAAGATCGCGTTCGGGATGGTGATGGCCCGCCCGGTCTGCTGGTGCCCGATGTGGCCCGGCCCGATCTCGAGGATGGTGGTCGTGAACAGCGTGGTGTCGACGACGTCGCCGCGCACGCCGGCGACCTCGATGCGATCGCCAATGGCGAACGAGTTGCTCGAGCTGCGCAGGAAGGTCCCCGCCGCGCCCATGATCAGCTCTTTGGTGGCGATGACGATGGCCGCGGCAAAGGCCACGAGTGACAGCGCGAAGCCCTTGAGCTCGTCGATCCACACCGTGGCGGTGCCCACGAGCAGCACCACCAGCACGAGGTCGCGCGACGTCGACAGCAGGCGTCGCACGTCGGCGGGTTGCAGGCCGCCGCGCTTCTTCAAGCTGGCGATGACGAGCTGCCGCACCACAAAGGCGAAGATCCACAGCAGCAGCGTGATGATCAGGTTCTTGATGATCTCGCGGCTGTCGATCGCGTTGAGGGCATTCAACGCCGGGGTCAGGTCACGAGGGGGGAGCGCCGCGGGGTCCATGGTGGGCAGTTGCCTTTGGTCGGAGACCTTCTAGCGTCTTCTCCGTCAGGCGAAACCAAGACCGCGGTCGTGCCCTTGAACGGGGTCGTCGTCGACGTCAAAAGGAGCAGCTTCATGAGCGGCGGCGCACCCACCCACGCGATCTGGCACATCCGCGATCGCGAGGGAAAAAAGGCCTTCTGGACCGAGATCGGCGTCGGCTTCACCAACCGCGACGGCTCCATCGCCCTCAAGCTGAACCTGGTGCCGATCGACGGCGGCATGATCGTCGTCAAGCCGCTCGAGCCCAACGGCCCCCGCGACTGGCGCGACCGCGACGACCGCGAAGACTGAGCTGGCGCGCATGTGGCTCAGGCGGGTCTCAGCCCCGACGTCGCCGGAGCCCCAGCAGCAGCAACCCGAACGCCCACGGCAGCCCCGCGGCCGACGAGCTGCATCCGCAACCTCCCGGTTGCACGCTGGCGGTGAAGATCCGCACACCCGCTTCGCCCTCGCCTTCTGCAACAGCGTCGCCTTCGCCGTCGCCTTCGCCTTCGGTGGCGCCTTCGCCTTCGCCTTCGGTGGCGCCTTCGCCCTCGCCTTCTGCGCCGACGTCGCCCTCGCCCGCGGGGATCGGCACCGCGAGCCGCGTGACCACGCTGGCCATCACCGCGGCGCGGGCCGACGCCGGCACCAGGGCCTCGAACGGCGTCGCCAGGAAGATCACCGACCCCTTGTGCACGGTGGCGCCGGTGCCGTCGGGCCAGGTGCCGATGACGGTGGCGCCGTCGGCGGCGGCGATGACGTCGGGGAAGACGACCTCGTAGACGCCGCCGCTGCCGTCGTCGAGGCGGGCGGCGGTGCCGTCGACGTCGACGTTGAAGGTGTCGGCGTCGTCGCCGACGTAGACGGCGCCGAGCACCTCGCCGAAAAAGGCTTCGTCGACGGGGTCGTCGCTGGTGTCGATGAGGGAGTAGCCGACCTCTTCGCCCGACAGGAACAAGCGGCCGCCGCCGTCGACGTAGCGCCGCAAGCGCCCCTGCAGGTCTTTGCTGACCGGCTCGTGCTCGGTGGAGTCCTTGCCGCAAAAGACGTCGACGAAGTCCCAGTCCGACAGGGCCACATCGGCGAGCGCGTCGTCGTCGATGCCGTCGAAGCCGGGCAGGGCGTGGGCCAGGGCCGCGGCGTGCTCAAAGGCGTAGGTGCGGCTGTTGTCGACGTCTTGCACGAACGCGTCGCGGCGGTCGTAGGCGTCGACGACGAGGGCGGTCGGCGGTCCGACCTTGGCGGCCACGGCCTGCGAGACGTAGCCCTCGCCGTTGTCGTCGAGGGCGGCGACGGCGTAGGCGACGACGGCGCCGCGGGGCAGGTCGGTGAACGCAGCACTGGTGCCGGTGACGACGACGCCGTCGTCAAAGGCGCGGACGCCATCACCAGCGCCGCCAGCGCTGTCGACGTCGACAAAGGCCCGGTAGACCTTGTAGCCGGCCGCCCGCGGCACCGCCGACCACGAGACCACCAGGCCGTCGTCGACGTTCCGCACCAACAGGCCGGTGGGCCGCGCCGGTGGTGCCTGCGCCGTGGGGTCGAAGAAGCGGGCGACGCCGCGCACCAGGCCGATGGCAAAGGCCTCGCGCCAGCGGGGATCGTGCAGCGCCTTGTTGTCCGACGAGCGGCGATCGCCGGGCTCGATGAGGTTGTCGAAGAATGCGGTCTCGACGAGGACGCCGGGGGCGTCGATCAGCTCGCGCAGCTCGCCGAAGTTGGCCACGAGCGCGCCGCGATCGCGAAAGGCCGGGTCCCAGGCGGCGTTGAGCTCGGCCAGCGTCGACTGGTGGATCTCATCCAGCAGATCGCGCGAGCCCGGCGGGTCATCGCACGACGTCGCCGACGCCGACGACGAGTGATCGGAGAACGTCGAGCACGAGTAGCGGTAGACGCTGAGGCCGTTGGCCGTCGAGCCGGCTCCCGAGCCCGAGGCGTTGGCGTGGACCGAGATGAACGCGTCGACGTCGAACAGCTCGGCATAGGCCGGCCGGATCGTGACGTCGCCCTTGGCCGTCACCGCCTCGGGCACATCGGGGTTGCCGCGCTCGGGGCCGTAGGTCTTGGCCGCCATCTGCCACCACGGTTTGCCCGAGCCGTGCGTGCCGCCGCCGACCAGGACGGCGTCGACGACGAGGCGGCCGGTGCCGGGGCCGGCGGCGAATTCGACGACGCTGTCGTCGTCGAGCGCGAAGCTGCCGAGGTCGAGCCAATGGCCGCCGCCCTGGCGCTGGTCGAGGTTGAAGGTGCGCGTGCCGCCGGCATGCACGACGCTGACGACGACGGCCGAGGCGGCAGCGACCCCGCCTTCGCTTTTGGGGAAGCGCACCGAGACGCGGCGCACCCGGCGCGGGCTCTGGTTCAAGGCGACGACGACGCGGCCGCTGCCCTCGTCGGCGGCCTGCAGAAAGGTACCGCCGACGCCGCCGCTCTCGATGCCAAAGGTTCCGTCGACGACGTTCTGGAGGATCACGTCTTTCAGCAGCTCGGGCGCGTCGTCGTGGTCGGGGGCGCGGACGACGACGAGCTCGGCGCCCATGCCCTGCAACAGCGGGATGAGCTGGTTCGTCATGATTTCGGCGGTGAGGAAGTCTTCGGTGACGCCGCGGGCGCTGCTGCTGAACGTGAAGCTCGAGCGCTGCGTCGACGACGTGCCGTCGCCGTTGTCGAGCCAACCATGACCCGCCGACAAGCCGATGCGTTTGCCGACGAGAGCGCCGCCAAAGGGCAGCGCCGCCGTCTTCTCCGTGCTGCGCGGACCGCGCTCGATCACGCGACCCGTCGGCTTTGGATCGACGTCGAGCCCAGCCCCGAGCACCAGGCCCGTGCGGGCGTCGATGACGTCGACGCCACCGACCACGCCGGCGGCATCAAAGGCGCCCAGCAGCGTCTCTCTGAGGAGGTCGAGCCGCACCTCGTCGAGCACAAAGGAGCCGTCGACGACCACGCGGGCCGCGCCGACGACGCTGTCTCCGACGACGTCGACCACGCGCAGATCGGCTGGAAAGAGGGGCCCGCCCACAGCGTCGGGTCCGTCGACGGCCAGCGACAACAGTGCGGCGGCGGCGCGGTCGCCGTCGTGGTCACCGGGCGATGATCCAGCGAGAGCCGCGCAGAGACACAGCGGGAGTCCGATCATGGGCCGATGCTGTCGTCGTCGGACCTGCGCGGATACCCGTCAGTCGGCAGAAAAGGGGCGACAAGGATCATGCTTGCTGTGCTAACAATCGAAATGTCTCCGCTGTGCTTCGGCGCGCGGAGAGGGAAAACGAAACGAATCCGGTCATCGCCGTCGTCGAGCTCACTGCCTGTCCGGGCGGTGCGCGAGTCGAAAAGCAACCGATGCCATCACTGATGATCCAACCGACTACCGAAACCATGGAATTCCATGTCTCAAAGCACCAGAACCCGTCGCACCAGCGACGGTAGCCGTTCACCCGGCGACCCCGCGCGCGTGCGGATGGACGGCACCAGCGCCTCCCCCGACGCCAACAAGCCGGGCGGCCGAACCGGCGCCTCGAACACCTCCTACGAGCGCTACAAGCAGCAGCTGCACGCCTTTTTCAACGGCGACAAGCCGCTGCCCGAGCACCTGAAAGACATGCTCGCCACGCGCCCCGGCGCCACCCAGCACGGCTTCGGCGACGAGATCGTCGACGACGGCACGCCGCCGCCCGACATCGACACCATCGAAGCCCGCGTCGAAGCGCCCAAGAAAGAAGAGCCGCGCCGCCGCGTCGTTCCGGCCTCCGCCGACGACATCGTCCTCGCCGAAGCCATCCGCAAAGCCCAGAGCCCCAAAGAGGCCTGCGTCGCCGTCGACGCCTTTTTGGCCCGCGGCTTCTCGCTGCCGCGCGACGCCGACGTGCTCGGCAAGGCGCTCGGCCACAGCGACGACGGTGTGCTCGAGCAGGCCCTGAGCGGCCTGTGCGGCCTCGTCGACGAAGGCAGCTTCAAGGGCAACGGCATGCTGCTGAAGACCCGCGTGAAGAACGTGGCCCTGCTGTCGTCGTCGTCGTCGGTGCGCGAGCGCTGCGCGACTTTGATCGCCAAGCTCTAGCCAGGCTCGCGCTTGCTCTGTTCGGCGACGTGCCGTTTCAGGCCTGACTTCCGCCTCGCTGGGCTCGGCACGTCCCTCGCGACGTCCCTCGCGAGCGTGCAATTCCGATCGTAGAGAGCGTGGATGGACCTCTTCCAGCACGCCGCCGAAGCCGACCCGCGGTCCCCTTCCGAGCGGGGTGTGCCGCTCGCCGAGCGCATGCGCCCCAAGAAGCTCGACGACGTCGTCGGCCAGCCCCACCTGACCGGTGCGTCGTCGATCCTCGCGCGCAGCGTGAAGCAGGGACGCGTGCCGTCGATCCTGCTGTGGGGACCGCCGGGCACCGGCAAGACCACCATCGCCGAGTGCCTGGCGAACGAGGTCGAAGCCCGCTTCATCAAAATCTCGGCGGTGCTGGCCGGCGTCGCCGACCTGCGCAAAGCCATCGAAGACGCCAAGCGCCTGCGCGCCGAACGACGCACGGGCACGCTCCTCTTTGTCGACGAGATCCACCGCTTCAACAAGGCGCAGCAAGACGCGCTCTTGCCCCACGTCGAAAACGGCACCGTCACCTTGATCGGCGCGACGACGGAGAACCCGTCGTTCGAGGTCAATGCCGCGCTGCTCTCACGCTGCCGCGTGCTGGTGCTGAAGAGCGTGGCGCCCGAGGCGCTCGTGGCCCTGCTCGATCGCGCGCTGTCGTCGGAGCAGGGGCTGAAGGACCGGGCCATCAGCGTCGACGACACGGCGCGCAAGGTCTTGATCGCCGCCGCCGGCGGTGACGCGCGCAAGCTCTTGACCTCGCTCGAGGTGGCCGCCGACCTGGCCGAAGCCGAAGGCCGAACGCTCATCGAGCGCGCCGACGTCGAAGCCGCTGTGCAACGTCGCGTGCTCGTCTACGACAAGGACGGCGAGCAGCACTACGACGTCGTCAGCGCGTTCATCAAATCGATGCGCGGCTCCGACGCCGACGCCGCCTTGTACTGGGGCTTCCGCATGCTCGAAGCCGGCGAAGACCCGATCTTCGTGCTGCGGCGCATGGTGATCTTCGCCAGCGAAGACGTCGGCAACGCCGACCCCCAGGGGCTGCTCGTCGCCGTCGCCGCCCTGCAGGCGTTCCAGCTGACCGGCATGCCCGAAGGCGCCATCCCCATCTCGCACGCCATCACCTACCTGGCCTCGGCGCCCAAATCGAACGCCAGCTATCTGGCGATGCACGCCGTGCGCAAAGACATCCACGCCCATGGCTCGCTGCCCGTGCCCCTGCACCTGCGCAACGCACCCACCAAATTGATGGCGTCGCTCGACTACGGAAAAGGATATCAATATCCGCACGATTTCGCGGGCGCCGTCGTCGACGAGCAGTATTTGCCAGATGCCTTGAGAGACCGGACCTTCTATCAGCCAAAAGACCTGGGCTTCGAGCAGGCGATCAAGGCCCGGGCGCAGGCGCGCACCGATCAGCGCACCAACCAGCAGCAGGCGCAGCGCAAGAAGCAGCCCGCGCCCGATCAGGAGGGTGGGCGCTGAGCGTTGACTCGCATGGCCAGCTGGCGCGTGCCGCTGGTCGCTGGTGCTCAGCCGCTCGAGGCGGAGATCAAGGCCCGGTCGACGATGTCGGTGTCGCGATCGCCGGGACCGAACGGACCGGCGGCGCCGAGGGTCGTCGACAGCGTGCTGCCGAGGCTGCCGGTGACGGTGGCGTCGAGCGAGGCGAAGCGGACGGCGTCGGTGACGGGCAGGTCGGCGTCGTCGCCGTCGTCGAACGATGGCGGCGGGCCATCGGGCGCGCTCTGCTGCAGCTCGGCAAAGAAGCCCGCGAAACGTCCTGTCGGGCGGCTCACGGGCTCACGCTCGGGCTGCGGCGGCAGCGACGCCCGGCGCTTCTTTGATGTCGTCACCGTCTTTTCGGGCAACGGTGGCGGCCGGACCGTCGTCGAGGCGCGCACCACCTCGAAGCCCGGTTGAAACGCCGGCGAAAATGAGGGTGCGGCGGGGATCAAGCGGGGCGACGCCATCGCCGGCCGGATCACGGCGCTCTCGGCGCGCGACTCGAGCTGTGATTCGAGCTGGGGCACAAGGCCCGACCACGAGCCCGTGCGGCCCTCGGTGGGCACGGCCTCACGGCCTCCCTCGTCGAGCTGGCGCAGGAATTCGAGCAGCAGGAACGTGGTGTCGCGCGTGATGTTCTCGCCCGGAGGCGGGGCGTCAAAGGCAACGGCGAAGCGGCCGCGGGCGGCGGCGAGCAAGGTGAACAGGGCGTCTTCGCCGACGCAGTCGCCTTTGCGTTCGTTGGCTCCGTCGTTGTGGTCGGCGTCGACGCGGACGTCGGCCCACACGATGCGTCCGCCGTCGAGACCGAGGCGACCGCTCAGCGCCCGGGCACGGGAGTCGGCGGCGCGGACGTCGACGACGCCGGTGCGGCGGCCGCTGTTCAGCATTTGGACGACGTCGACGAGTGACATGTCTTCGAGGCGGCCCTTGAGCCCGGCACCCGCACCCACTCCAGCGCCCGCACCAGCACCAAGTCCAGCAGCGGTGGGCAGGCCGTCCTCGATGCGGCGGGCGGGGCGGGCGCCGTCGTCGGGGCGGAAGCGGCGGCCGCCGGCGACCCACTCGACCATCGAGAT
>JBKJNL010000187.1:0-3654 GCA_046593615.1 Myxococcota bacterium
TGGCGACGGCGGCGACGGCGGCGCCACCGTCACCGCCGTCGGTGCCAAAGGCGCCGCCGCCGCCGCCGCCGCCGGTGCCGTTGCCGACGCCGCCGGGCTGGCCCCGGTTGACGGCGTCGCAGGTGGTGTCGCCGCCGGGTCCCGGGCGGGTCCCCCGGGCGGAGACGTCGATGGTGCCGCCGATGTCGACGTCACCGAACACGGCAAAGACCGGCGCGGTGGTGCCGACCAGCGTGAGCGTGACCGCCGGCGCGACCCGCAACGAGCGCAGGGCAAAGACCGACACCACGGGTCCCGCCGACGGCGTGACGGGGGTCAGGGGGAGCGTCTGCGTCAGGCAATCCGCGGTGAGCACGCCGGTGTCGACGTCGAGCGCGGCGTCGCAGGTGACGTCCAGCGCCGGACCGGGGCCGGGCAGCTCCGCGGGATCAAAGCGGGCCGGATCGTAGGGGAACGCGACGTCGCTTTCGCCCTCGCCCTCGCCCTCGCCCTCGCCCTCGCCGACGGGTTCACCCTCGCCCTCGCCGCCGACGGGCTCGCCTTCGCCCTCGCCGACGGGTTCGCCTTCGCCTTCGCCGAAGGGTTCGCCTTCGCCCTCGCCCTCGCCCTCACCGGCGGGCTCGCCCTCACCTTCGCCTTTGCCGCCGGGCTCGCCCTCGCCCTCACCGCTCACGCCGTCGTTGCAGGCGCCGTCGCTGCAGCGCAGCGGAGCGGGGCAGTCGACGTCGTCAACGCAGCTGAGCGCGGCGACGGGCACGGTGCACTCGCAGCCGAGCGCACCGGTGAGCAGCAAGAGAGCGGAGAGCGACCGCATCGCTGGAAGGTAGCCTGCTTCGCCGAGACGCCGAGATCCCGACGAGGCAGCGCGGCGGACCGTGCGGCCCTTTCCGTGCGAGACCCCAGCGGTGTCGAACTCGAAGATGAAAGAGCAAGAGCTCCTGAGCTCGCTCTACCGGACCTACGGAGGCCGCGTGCTCGCCCGTTGCCACTACCTGCTGAAGAACAAGGAAGAGGCGCAGGACGCCCTGCAGGAGGTCTTCATCAAGGTCGGCAACAACCTCGACGGGTTCAGGAACGAGGCCTCGCCGCTGACGTGGATGACGCGCATCGCCACCAACCACTGCCTCAACGTGCTGCGTGCCAAGCGGGCGCCGTGGCACGAGAAGTACCGGCAGGAGGTCGAGGTCGCCCCGAAGCTCGACGACGGCGCGTTTTCGCTGACCGAGAACCGCGAGCTCTTGCGGCTGTGCCTGGCCCGGGTCGCCGAGCACGATGCCTCGCTGGCCGAGCTCGCCACCTATGCGTTTGTCGACGACATGAAGCAGGCCGACATCTGCACGCTCGTGGGCCTGAGCGCGCCGACGCTGCGCAAGCGCCTGCGCGAATTCATCTCGCTCTGCCGGGCCGAGATCGAAAAGCACGTGCCCGGCGTCGTCTTCCAGGAAGCCCCCATCTGAGGGAACCGTCATGAACGCCAAGATCAACCTGCCCCACCTCGACGACGATGCCGTTTCCGCCACCGACGCCGGCCGCGTGTCGCGCTTCGACGTCGAGCGCCTGGCTTGCGGTGAGCTGCACGGCCCCGAAAAGGCCCGCGTCGAAGCCGCCCTCGCCGCCGACCCCGCGCTCAAGGCCTTTTTCGACGACGTCGTCGCCAGCGACCGCGCCTTTTTGATCACCCAGCCGCCGGCGGCGTTCGTGGCCCGGCTGCCGGTGCCGGCGACGCAGCAGCAGGCGTCGTGGCTGAAGCGGCTCGAGCGCTTTGTCATGCGATGGGAGGCCGGCGTCGGCGTGCTGGCCGCGGCCACCGCCATCGTCATCGTCATCAACGTCGGCGCTCCGCAGATTGACGGCGAGGGCGTCGACGGCACTGCGGGCGGCAACAGTGCCGACGGCGTGCGCAGCAAGGGCGCCGGCGACGGGCCGTCGGTCGGCTTCTTTGTGCAAGAGAGCCCCGACGGTGCCGCGGGCGCGCGCGTGGGGCAGCCCGGCGAGGCGCTGCGCGCCGGCGATCGCATCCAGCTGGCCGTCAAAGACGTCGACAAGCGGGCCATGGTCGTCGTGGGCGTCGACAGCGCCGGCGTCGTCGACGTCTACGCCCGCGAGCAGATCACGAGCACCAACAAGGGCCCGAGCCACAAGCCGCGGTTGCTGCCGGCCTCGCTGGTGCTCGACGACGCCGTCGGCGCCGAGCGCTTCTTTGTCGTCTACGGCGATGACGTCGAGCAGCTGGAGCTTGCCGTCACGGCCGCTGCACAGGCGCTCGGCGCGCGCGTGAAGGGCGGCGCCAACCTCGCCGACGAAGACCAGCTGGTCATCGACTCCCTCCGGGTCGAGCAGGCCTCGGTGCACATCCAGAAGGTTCGCTGAGCGAACGCTGTGCGGCTCACTCCCCTCCTGCTGGTCGTGACCCTGGGAGCGCTGCTGCCGTCGCCGTCGGCGCGCGCCCAGCTGACCGGCAGCGGCAGCAAGCACACGCAGCGCTTCGCGCTGTTGATCGCCGCCCACGACGGCGGCGCCGGATTGACGACGCTGCGCTACGCCGGCCGCGACGCCACCCGCCTGGCCGACGTGCTCGTCGACGTCGGCGGCTTCGCCCGCGCCGACATCCTCAGCGTCGTCGACGGCGACAGCGACACGGTGCTCGGGCTGTTCGATGAGCTCGAGCGGCGCGTCAAAGAAGCAAAGCGCCGCGGCGATGACGTCGTCGTCGTCGCCTACTACTCGGGCCACGCGCAGGACGGCCGGCTGCGCCTGGGCGACACCACCCTCGACATGACGGCGCTGCGCCGACGCCTGCAAGACAGCTCCGCCGACGTGCGGCTGGCCTTTGTCGACTCGTGCGGCGCTGGTGCCCTGACGCGCGAGAAGGGGGCGACCCTGGCGGCGCCCTTCGTCGTCAAGGTCGACGAAGAGCTGGCCACGCGCGGCCAGGTGATCATCGCCAGCTCGTCGGCCGACGAGGTCAGCCAGGAGAGCGACGACATCCAGGGATCGTTCTTCACCCACTACCTGGCCAGCGGCCTGCGCGGCGACGCCGACCGCGACCAGGACGGCCGCGTCACCCTCGACGAGGCCTACGCCTATGCCTACGGCCGCACCGTGGCCGCGACGTCGGCGACGCGGGCCGGCGCGCAGCACCCGACCTACGCCTATGACCTGCAGGGCGCCGGCGACGTCGTCTTGACCCAGCCCGGTGACGCGTTCGTCGTCGTTGAATTTCCTGAGCTGCTCGAGGGCCGCTACTTCGTCGTCGACCTCGACCGGCAGCTGTTCGTCGCCGAGGTCGAAAAGCAAAAGGGCGGATCGAGCAAGATCGCTTTGCCCAAGGGCAGCTACGCCATCAAGAAGCGCCTCGACTCGCACCTGTTGATGACCCGCGTGAACGCCCGCGTAAAAGGCACCGTCGTCGTCGACGACGCCACCATGGACCGCGTCGACTTCAAAGACGACTACGCCAAGGGCCGCCCGATCTCGATCGGCGCCACCATCGACCGCGCCATTGGCGTGTCGCTCTCGCTCGGCGCCGGCGGTCAGACCACCCTCAGCAACGTCGACGACGGCGGCCTGTTTCCGTCGCTGCCAATGCTGGTGCTGAACGCCCGCGTGCACCACCTGCTGCGCAGCCAGCTGACCCTCGACGTCGACGGCGGC
>JBKJNL010000441.1:0-3627 GCA_046593615.1 Myxococcota bacterium
GCTCGCACCGGACCGGCTCGCCCGGGACCGGCTCGGACCGGACCGGCTCGTTCGGGACCGGCTCGCTCGGGACCGGCTCGCTCGGGACCGGCTCGCCCGGGACCGGCTCGCCCGGGACCGGCTCGCTCCGGACCGGCGAAGCCTCGACGTCGCTGACGCTGACGACGATGACGACCTGACGGAGCTGACGTGACGGAGCAAGCGGCACCGCTCGGCGCGGCGACCCGGTTCGTCAGCGCGCCGTCATGACCGGCGCGCGCGGCCGATGCGCTCGATGAGCCCGAGCACGACGCCCGTCGACAGCATGACCACGAACGTCAGCTCGGCGAGGACGACGGCGTGCGGTCCGGTGACGCCCTCGCGCCCGAGGATGGCCGCGAACAGCAGCTCGCGCGTGCCGACGCCCTGGTAGGTGAACGGCAGCAGCGCGCTGATGCCCGACACCGCGTGCGCCGCCGTCAGGCTCGCCACCGACGCCGACATCGACAACGCGTGGGCCAGGCTGACGACGACGGCAAAGGCAAAGGACCAGCTGACGACGGTCCAGACCATGGCTTCGGCGAGCACGGCGGGCAGGGCAAACAACGCCGCGCTGCGCACCATCACGCGCACCTTGTGCCAGCGGCCGGGTGAACCCGGGACCGGGTGGCCGTCGGGAAGCACGGGAAGCACGGGGAGCACGGGGGCTCTGACGATGGCCCGCGCCAGCACCGAGCCGGCAAAGGTGGCGGCGATGCCGACGACGACGACGACGACGCCGGCGCCGACGCCCCACTGCAGGCCGGCCAGGCAGGAGAGGCCAATCACCAGCAGCGCGGTGAGGTCGAGCCCGCGATCCACGAGACACGAAGCGAGCCCGACCGAGACGGCGACGCCGCGGTCGGCGAGGCGCGAGACGCGGACGAACTCGCCGATGCGGCCGATGGTGAACGAGCCGAGGAACGCGGCCTCGATGAACATCCAGATGCAGTCGCCGAGCCCGACGACGACGCCGTCCTGGGCGCGCAACAGGCGGTACCAGCGCACGCCCTTCAGCACGGTGTTGATGGTCATCGCCAGGCTGGCGACGACGACGAACCGCGGGTCGGCGGCGCGCACGACGTCGACCATGGCGCGCACATCGAGGTGCCAGAGAAACGCGACGGCCATCGCCAGGCCCACCAGCGGCAGCAGCCTGCGCACGAGCCCCGGCTTCTTTGGTGCGACGATGACGTCTGCGGCGTCCACATCTCCCTCTTGCGTTGTCGCCGGGGTGCCGTCAAACGAACACGTCGACGGAGGCTGGGTGGAGCGTGTCTCGAAGCGACTGCTGGTGGTGATTCCCTGCCTGAACGAGGCAGCCACCGTGGCCTCGGTCATCAGCGACATCCCCCGCGCCATCGACGGCATCGACCACGTCACCGTCGCCATCGTCGACGACGGCTCCACCGACGACACCGCCCGCGTGGCCAGAGACGCCGGCGCCGTCGTGCTGTCGCACGGCGAGAACCGCGGCGTCGGCGCCGCCTTCCAGACCGCGCTGGCCTTTGCCATCGAGCAGCGCTTCGACGTGATGTGCAACATCGACGCCGACCGACAGTTCGACCCCAACGACATCCCGCGGCTGGTCGGCGCCATCGTCAACGGCGAGGCCGACTTCGTGTCCGCGTCGCGCTTCGTCGACAAGTCGTTCACGCCCGCGATGCCGCCCATCAAGCATTGGGGCAACCTGAAGATGTCGTCGCTGGTGTCGGGGCTCGCCGGCCGCACCTTTCACGACGTCAGCTGTGGCTTCCGCGCCTATTCGCGCGAGGCCCTGCTGAACCTCAACCTGCACGGGCGCTTCACGTACACGCAAGAGACCTTTCTCGACCTCGCCTTTAAGGGCCTGCGCATCAAAGAGATCCCGGTCACCGTGACCTACTTCGCCGACCGCAAGTCGCGCGTGGCCGGCAACCTGTTCAAATATGCCCAGCGCACCTCGTCAATCATCTTTCGACTGTATCGTGATTATCATCCGCTGCGCTTCTTCTGGTGGATCGCCGCGGCGCTGATTTTCCTGGGTGTTTGTTTTGGCAGCGTTCTGCTGGTCCACTACATCATGACGGGCAAGTTCACCGGGCAGATCTGGTCGGGCTTCGTCGGCGGCTTCTTCGTCATCCTCGGCGTCACCTTTGGCATCGTCGGCGTCGTCGCCGACATGCTCGACCGGGTGCGGGTCAACCAGGAGCGCATTCTTTATCTGCTCAAGAAATCCGGTGGTGCGCCGGGACCGATCGAGGTTCTTGTGCCGACGGCACGAGCCCTTGTGCTGGATCATTTGAAGTCATGACCGCGCTGGTTTGATCCAGCTTGATTCAGGAGCCACCGATGGCGCAAATCACCAGCGGCGTCCGTCGTCTGCTCGACCATCCCCACATCTACCGCCTGTCGCAGCGGCTGATTGCCTCCGACCGTCGCACCGCGGCGTGGGTCGAGACCTGCGTGCGCCCCGGCCCGACCGACCGCGTCCTCGACATCGGCTGCGGCCCCGCCGACCTCCTGAACTTCCTGCCCCGGGGCGTGCGCTACGTCGGCTTCGACCTCAGCGCCGACTACATCGCCGCCGCGCAGCGTCGTTGGGGTTCGCGCGGCACCTTTGTCTGTGCCCGCGTCGACGACGCCGCGCTCAAGGACCTCGGCCACCAGTTCGACGTCGTCATCGCCCGCGGCGTGCTGCACCACCTCGACGACGCTGAGGCCCGCGCGCTGTTTCGTCTGGCCAGCGCCGCGCTCACGCCGGCCGGCCGGCTGGTGACGCTCGACCCCTGCTTCGTCGACGGCCAGTCGCGCATCGCCCGGCTGCTCATCGAGAACGACCGGGGTCAGAACGTGCGCGACATGGCCGGCTACCGCGCCCTCGGCACCGACGCCTTTGCCGACGTCGACGTCGACGTGCGCCACGACCTGAACCGGCTGCCATACACGCACTGCGTGCTCGAGGCCCGCGGTCCCCGGTTGCACGCGTGACCGAGCCCGAGACGACGCCATCCGTCGACGAGGTCCCGCCTGCGACGACCCCGCAGCCGGCGCTTGAGCCGGCGCTTGAGCAGATCCCGACGACGACGACAACGACAACGACGACAACGACAACGACGACGACGACGACGACGGCCTCACCGGGTTGGTCACGCTTCTTCTGGGCGTTCGCGGCGCTGGGCTCGCTTGCCTACGCCTTGAGCTACGGGCTCGCGTTCGGCGTCAGCAACCAGACGACGTACATGGTGCACGCGCTGACCTACTTCGATCCGACGTTGCTGCCGCGCGACTGGTACGTGCGCGAGGCGGCCGACCTGCACCGCGTCTTCAGCCATGTCGCGGCCTGGATCTTCACGCTGCCGTCGCCGCCGCGCATCTTTGCCGGCCTCGAGATCGTGTGCACCACGGCCGCCTGCCTGGCCATCGCAGCGCTTGTGCAGACCGCGGTGCGCGACGCCCGCGACGCCGTCGTCGGCTTTGCGTTCTGGCTGGTCTTTGCCTTTGTGCTGCGCACCAACGACGTGATGAGCTGCTACCTGTTTGGCGGTTATCTGCAGCCGTCGAGCATCGGCGAGCTCGGCATCTTGTGGTCGATGGCCCTGTTCGCGCGCCGGCGTTACGGCGCCTCAG
>JBKJNL010000462.1:0-4215 GCA_046593615.1 Myxococcota bacterium
CTTTGTCGGCCCCGGCGACGACCCCACGCTCGCCGCCAACTGGCTCGACGGGGTCGTGCCGGGCAGCACCGACGACGTGCTCTCGCTCGCCGACATGACGGCGCCCGTGGCGACCTGGAACGCCCTGCGCATCGACACCAACGTCGTCGCCGCCGACCTCACGCTGCTCGGCAGCGTCATCGTCAGCGCGGGCGCGACGCTCTCGGGCGCGGTCGAGCTGGCCGCAGTGACGACGTCCGACATCAAGGGCAGCATCGGCGCCAACCTCACCGCCACCGGGGCCCTCGTCCTCGATCAGGTCACCGAGGGCTTCGTGTTCGGCACCTTCACGATCGCGCCCGGCGGCACCGTGACGCTCAGAAACGGCGCGCTGCTGCACCTCGTCGGCGACGTCATCGTCGATGGCGTCCTCGACGTGCAAGACACCTCGAGCCTCTCGCTGGGCGTCATCGGGGGCCTGCTGCCCCAGGCGCTGTCGGGGACCGGCATCAGCGGCGCCGCGTTCGGGGTCTTGTTCGTCAACAACGACGTGACTGTGGCCGGCTCGACCGTCGTCAACGCCACCGAGCTGCACGTCGAGCCGGGCGCGCGCTTCGTCGGCGGCGACCTGCGCATCGATGTCAGCGGCATCCTCGAGGTGGCCCCCGACGCCACCCTGACCGCGCAGGACATCACCACGCGCGGCCCGACGGCGTTGTCTGGCAACGTCGACTTCGCCTTGAACCTCGCCGGCGACGCCTCCTACGACGGGCCCGGCACTTTGAGCCGCACGATCAGCGTGACCAGCACGGGCACGTTCGACGTCGACGGCGGGCCCGCCGGCGGCGCCGCCGTCTTCAGCGGCCTGCTCGCCATCGACGGCACGCTCGTGGCCCACAACCGCGTGGTGATGGAGCGTCCGCAGCTCAGCAGCAGCGCCATCGTCGACGTCAGCGACGGCGTTGTCGTCTTGCCCCAGGCCACGCCGTTGGCCTTTGGCGGCAGCGTGATCGGCGCCGGCGGCGGCTCAGGTGGTCTGCTCGTCCCGGGCACCACGGGCAACGCGCAGTGGGAAGGCACGGCGTCGTTGGCGCCGCCGTCTCTGACCGTGGAGTCGGGCACCACGCTGTTCCTCGGCGTCACCATGACCGTCGAGCGCCTCATCGTCGACGCCGGCGCCAGCATCTCGCTCGTAAACGGCGCCACCATCACCGCCGCCGATTGCAGCGGCGTGCAGGGCAACGTGCCCGCGGGGACCTGTCCATGACTTTTCGCGAAGCGCAGAGCTGGGCCGAAGGCGCCCGCGTCGTCGTCTTTGGCTGCGGCGGCATCGGCGGCTGCGTCGCCGCGCGGCTGGCCCAGGCCGGCCGCTCCGTCGTCGCCGTCACCCACAACGCGGGCATCACCGAGGTCGTGGGCAACCGCGGCCTCACCGCGCGCCTCGACGACGGCGAAATCAACGTCCGCGTCGACGTCGTCACCCAGCCCGCGGGCGCGGCCGCGCGGGGCGCCTACGACATCGCGCTGTTGGCCGTGCCGCCCAACCGCATGGAGGCCGCCGCCGACGCCGCCCGGTCCTTGCTCACGTCTGGTGGGCAGCTCGTGCCCCTGGCCAACGGCCTGCCCGAAGAGCACCTCGTCGCCCGCTTCGGCGACGCTGCCATCGTCGGCGCCATCGTCGGCTTCGGCGCCTCGCAAGACGGCCCCGGCATCGTGCGCCAGACCAGCGAAGGCGGCCTGACCATCGGGCGCTTGAGCGGCACCGTCGACGACAGCGTGCGCAGGGTCGCGGCCTTGCTGGCCCCGGTGGACGACAGCGCCCCCGACAACATCACCACCAACCTGCGCGGCGCGCGCTTCTCGAAGCTGGCCATCAACTGCGCCATCTCGTCGCTCGGCACCGTCGGCGGCGACACGCTGGGGTCGTTGATGCGGCATCGCTTCGCGCGCCGGCTGTGCCTCGAGATCATGACCGAGGCGGTGCAGACCGCGCTGCGCCTCGGCGTGCAGCTCGAGAAGCTCTCGGGCACCGTCGACCTCGAGTGGCTGGCCCTCGACGACGACGAGCGGCTGGCCTCGGGCTCACCGAGCCTGCTGGCCAAGCACACCGTGCTGCTGGCGGTCGGCGCGCGCTACCGCCGCCTGCGCAGCTCGATGCTCGCGGCCATCGAGCGCGGACGCGAGCCGCCCGTCGAGTTCTTGAACGGCGAGATCGTCACCCGGGCAAAGGCCTTTGACCTCGCCGTGCCCATCAACACCGCGGTGGTGGCCACCATCCAGGCCATCGCCCGCGGCGAGAAGAAGCCCGGCGTCGAGACCCTGCGCGCGTTGTTCGACGAGACGCGGCCGGTGCTGCGCGATCAACGCCTGGCTTCGTGATCCGCTGATGCGTCAGCGGGGCGGTGTCGTGCTCGACGACGAGCTCAAAGAAGCTGCATCGCGGGCGGCCTGCTTCGATCGGTAGAGACGGCTGCGGCGCCAGAGCCGGTACCCGCGCAGCGCCAGCGCAAAGACGCCCACCGACAAGCCCATGATGCCGATGTTCTGGCGCATGCCGCGGGGATCACCGGCGCCCTGGCAGGCGCAGCCGCAATCGGTCGCTTCGCCTTTGCCTTCGCCTTCGCCTTCGCTCGCGCCTTCGCCTTCGCCTTCGCCGATCTCGCCCTCGCCTTCGCCGACGTCGCTGCGCGAGAGGCGCAGAAAGATGGGCGCGAACTCGGGTTGGGCGTCGGCGTCGACGACGCTGACGTCGCAGATGCTGGCCACGAGCGTCTGGCCGCGCGGCACAGCGACATCGATCTCGACGACGGCGGCGACGTCGCTGCGCGTGCGCGACGAGGTGCGGGCTGCGACGTCGACGACGGTGGCGGCGATGACGAGGTCGTGGGCCCCAGCCTCAGCGGCGCTGCGGGCGCGCACGCGCACCGGGACGTCTTCGTCGCGGGGGGCGACGCCGATGTGGACGCTGCAGCCGCCGACGAAGGGTCCTTCGGCCAGGTCGGTCTCGCGCTCGAGGCCGGCGAGCGACGCGAGCAGCACCGAGCGCCCGGCGAGCGAGGCCTGGCCGTCGGTGACGAGGGTGGGGCCGTCGTCGTCGACGTCGAGGGAGCCGGTGAGCGCCCGCCAGCCGGCGAAGTCGGCGAGCACGCCGGCCACGCCGCCGTCGCTCTCGACCTCGGGACGCGCGCCGAGGGCATCGAGCCAATCGGGCTCGTTGTCGGTGCCGGCCTGCGCCGAGGCCTGCCACAGCTCTCGCAAGAAGACGCCATCGCCGGCGCCGTAGACGTCGTCGAGGAACAGCACGAACAGCGCCGCGCCGTACTCGTAGGTGTCGTCGCGCGTCGTGGCGAACGGCGCGAACGAGAACGCGTCGGTGAAGATCGGGGCCTGCGCCTGCTGCTGGAACGACGGCAGCAACGTCAGCCAGGCGTCGACGTCGGGGCGGCCCTTGACCTCCCAGGCGACGGCGTTGGACTCGAACCACATCACGCTCTCGCGGGCGTCGACGGCGAACTGCACGGCGTGCTGGAATTCGTGGTGGGCGGCGACGGCCAGCAGCTCGTCAGGCTGCTGCGGGTCGATCTGGATGAACACCGGCCGCTGTGACGCCGTTCCGCCGCTGACGGTGATGGCAAAGACGCCCGGCAGGAGATCGCTCAGGTAGACGTCGACGCGTTCGTCGCCGCCGTCGCCGCCGGCGTCGGCGAATTCGCCGGTGTCGTCGGGCAGCGGCGGCGGAAAGCCGGCCACGTCGACCTGCGAGGCCCAGGCAGCGTCGAGCTCGGCCAGCACCAGCGCGGCCTGGGCTGCGGTCGCGCCGCCGCTTCTGTGCACGCGCAGCGGGTGCAGCGTCGAGTCGACGACCTCGACGACGTCGTCGGGGCGGCCGCCGAAGCCGATGTCGAAGCCGGCGCCGGCGGGCAGCTCGCGCAGCGCCATCGTGCTGCACGTCGGGTGGGGGCCGGCCAGCGGCACGACGAGGGCGAGGGCGGCGACGAACAGCACAGCCGAGGTGTACGGCCCCGCCGACGACGACGCAAAAGGGGGCGGTCCCTGGTGGGCGGGCGCGCCGGGCGCGACGGGCTCCGCCTTTCAAAGCGAGGCCGCAGGAACCCGTGGAGTGTCACCGGCCTGGGAGGTACGGTCAGGCATGCGCGGATCGTCGTGTGCCTCGTCGAGCCCTTCATCGTCTGCGTCGTCCGTGAGGGCGTTGTTCGCGCTGGGCCTCGTGGGCCT
>JBKJNL010000571.1:0-6381 GCA_046593615.1 Myxococcota bacterium
GCACGGCCGCGACGCTATCATCGACACATGCAGCATCGGTTGGCCCTCCTGGCTGTGGTGATTCTGTGCGCCTCCGCTTGCACGTCTCCGGCACCCGGCGACCGGCCCGCGAGCCTCGACGACCCGGCCGCGCTGGCGGCTTTTGAGCAGCAGCTCGTCGACGCCCACGATGTCGTCCGCGCCGACGCCAGCCCCCCGCCCAGCCCCGCGCTGCCACCGATGTCGTGGAGTGTCGCCGCCGCCGCCGCCGCCCAGGACTGGGCCAACCGCTGCGTCTTTGAGCACCGCCAGCCGAACGATTTCGGCGAAAACCTCGCGCTGTTCTCCGAAGCGGGCGTGCCCCCGACCGACGTCGTCAAGCTGTGGGGCAGCGAAGACGTCGACTTCGACTACGACGCCAACGACTGCGCCGCCGGCAAACAGTGCGGCCACTACACGCAGATCGTCTGGCGCGGCTCCACCGGCGTCGGCTGCGGCGTCGCCGACTGCGACGACGTCCCCGGCTTCGGCCGCGGGTCGCTGTGGGTCTGCAACTACGATCCGCCCGGCAACTTCGTCGGCGAGCGTCCCTACTGAGCCCGTTCATGACGGACGTGACGACGTCGTTTGCACGAACCATGACTCTCTGGTCAGATCTGCTTGACCAAAGATGACTGACTGGTCATGATTCTTTCAGACGTCCGCTGCGCCCGGAGCTCACCATGATCGGCATCCCCCTCGGCCTCGCCTACGCCAATGGTTTCGAGTGGCTCATCCACAAGCACCTGCTGCACGACCGCGGTCGCAACAAAAAATCGTTCTGGTCGTTCCACTGGCATGAACATCACAACAAAGCGCGCAAGAACGATATGATCGATGATCAATATCAAAGCTCGCTGCTCGACACGCTCTTGAAGGGCGAGCTCAACGCCAAGTCGAAAGAGGCCCTTGGCCTGATGGTCGCCAGCGCGCTGCACGCGCCCCTGCTGCCGGTGGCGCCGTTCTTCACCCTCACGGTGTGGGCCTGCGCCGCCAACTACTACCGCGTGCACAAGCGGGCCCACCTCGACCCGGTCTGGGCCAAAGAGCACCTCCCGTGGCATGTCGATCACCACATGGGCAAGAACCAAGACTCCAATTGGTGTGTGACATGGCCGCTGTTTGATTGGATCTTGAACACCCGAGAAGCGTACGTCGGCACGCCGCAGCACGAAGCTGACGTGGCCCAGAAGGCCGAACGCGCCCGGGCCCGCAGCCAGGCCGAAGAGCAGCAGCAGACACCGCAGCCGTCGTCGTTGTCGTCGTTGTCGTCGCCGTCACCTCGTGGGCTCGACGACGTCCCGGCCACCGTGGTGACCCAGCAGACCCGCGCCGCCTGAGCCGACGCCGCGCTTGACGTCGGTCTCGCGCTTTCGGGCCGCTCGACCCTGGCCTGGTGTTGCGGCACGGGCCGCACACGCCGCACCCGCCGCGCGCGCCGGGCGGGCCGTTCGCGCCGCGTGACCGCGCGGGTCCGGGATTCGCTACCTTGCCGGCGTGGACCCCGCGCAAGCCGCAGTCGTCGTCGTCGGCAGCTTCGCCACCGGGATCCTCGGCGGCATGCTCGGCGTGGGCGGCGGCGTATTCCTGGTCCCGTTTCTGGTGTTCTTTGACGTCGCGGCACCGAAGACCGCGGTGGCCATCTCTTTGGCTTGCGTCATCTGCACGAGCGCCGCCGCGTCCTTGATCTCGGGCCGCAGCGGTGAAGCGCGCTTCTCGGTCGCGCTTCGCCTCGAGCCGCCGCTGGTGCTCGGCGCCGTGGCGGCCAGCCTGCTGGGCACCCGCGTCGACGACGGCGCGCTGCTCGTCGGCTTCGGCGCGTTCATCCTGGTCATCGCCGCGCTGCTGCGGGCACGGCGGCGCTTCGGCAACGTCGACGAGATCCCGTGGACCACCGCGCGCCTCCTGTTGATCCTTGTGCTCGCGTTCTTCTCCGGCGCCGCCAGCGGCCTCTTTGGCGTTGGCGGCGGCGTGCTCGTGGTGCCGGCCCTGGTGCTGGTCGGCCGCCTGCCCCTCAAGGCCGCTGCATCGACGTCGCTGTTGTGCTTGATGACCAGCGCCGCGGCCGCCGCCGCGGTGCACCACGCCCACGAGCCCCTGCCCGTCGACGTCGTCGCCGCGGCGCTCGTCGGCGTGCTGCCCGGCGGCCTGCTCGGCGCGCGCTTGCAGAAAAAGACCAGCGAGAGCGTGCTCGAAGCGCTGTTCCTGCTGCTCGCCGTCGTCGTCGCCGGGTTGTCGTTCTGGCGGGGGCTCTCGTGAACGCCGATCAGACCCGCCTGGTCACGCGCGTCGCCGTCGGGGCGGCCTTTGTCGCCGCCGCGGTCCTGTTGGTCGCGACCGTCGTGCCGGCCTTTGGACCGCCCGGGCTCTTGTTGCTGTTCGCGGTGCCGCTCGTGCGCAACGTCGTCGTCGTCGTCGTCACCCGCGGCGCCGATCGCTGGCTGGCGGTGCTCGGCATCGCCCTCGTCGCGGTCGTCGTCGCCGCTGCCGCCTTTAGCCGCTGAACGCGGCCGGGCACTCGAGCGGCGTCAGCAGGTTGCAGTCGACTCGATTGTTGCTCGCGCAGCCGGGCACCGGATCGGCCGGCTCGCACAGGCAATCGCCGTCGAGGTCGGTGCCGAGCCCGGGACCACGGCAGGCCGGCGCCTCTTCACAATCCGGCTGGCCGTCGCCGTCGTCGTCGGCGTCGCCCTCGACGTCAGCGGTGTCGCAGTCGTCGCCGGCGACGCCATCGCCGTCGCAGTCGTCGCGTTCGTCGACCTGCGAGCAGGTCGTGACGAGAGCGAGCCGCTCGGCGTCGACGAGCCCGCCGATCAACACCGGCCCGATGGTGGCCACACCAGGAACGCCCGCGGCGTGCAGCAGCAGGCCACCGACGGCGCCGTCGATTTGCACCCGCACATCAAAGACGCCGAGCGGCGCCTCGACCTGGCTCTGCGGCGCCGACAGCGTGCCGACGCGGCTGGCGTCGACGTCGAGGTCTTCGCTCTGCGGCACAAGGAAAAACGCCTGCCCGCCCGAGCGCTCAAAGACGGTGACGTCGCCGACGACGTCGAGCGTCGTGGCCACGCTCGGCGGCGCGGGCGCCAGCACGAGCGCGACCTCGGCGACGGCGCCGCTGCCGACGTCGACGTCGACGACGGCGACGGCGCTGATGGTGCGGTTGGCGGCGATCATCTGCTGCAGCGGGTCGGTCTCGGCCGGCGTGGGCCAGGCAAAGGCCGCGACCTTGATGGGGCCTTTGCCGACATCGGTCAGGCTCCAACCGCCCTGGCCATCGACGCCGGCGGCGGCTTCGACGACGCCGGTGACGACGCGTCCGCTGCTGCCGATGGCGACCTCGCGAAAGACGATGACGCGGCAGAGAACATCGCCGCAGCCCGAGACCGAGCCCGTGAGCGAGCCCGCGGCGACGAGCTCGACGTCGCCGAGTTCGACGCTGGTGAGGCGCACCTCGTCGGCGGTGAACACACCGGTGTCGACCGGCACCACGGCCAGCGAGGCGCTGGCGATCGCGCTGCGATCGAAGCCGCCGTCGCCGTCGTCGTCGACACCAACGCGCAGCAGGTAGTCGCCGGCCAGCAGCCCGCCGACGACGACGACGCCGTTGTCGTCCGACGTGGCCATGCGGCGCGAAGCGTCGACGGAGACGACGGCCCCGGGCACCGGCGCGCCGGCGCTGTCGCGGACGACGAAGCGCACGCTGCCCTCGCCCAGGCCGCGGCTGCGCTCGAGCTCGAAGCACGACGAGAGCAGCAGGGTGGCGGCGGCGACGACGAAGAAACGCATGGCCGCTTGTCCCCGAGGTCGGGCGCGAAATCAACGACGCGCCTCCCGCCGGCGCGTCAGCGGATGGGAATCTTTTTCTGCATCTGGCGCATGAGGTCGGCGCCGGAGACGCTGCCTTCGGGGGCCTTTTCGCCGAGCTTCGGGGCCCGCGCGGCGACGTCGGCGCTGGACTGTCCGGCGAGCTTGCGGCCGGCGTCGACAAGGCGGGCGTCGTTCTTGTCAAAGGCCTTGATCAACACGCCCTGGATCTCGGCGAGCAGCGCCGGGTTCGGCGGGTTCTTCGTGATGTACTCGGTGACCACGGCCGAGATCTGTTCCTCGGTGGCGTCGACGTCGAGACCCATCTGGCCCATGGCCATCAGACAGAGCTCTTGCCCCTCGGGCGGCATCTCGAGGAAGGGCACGTGGGCCATCACGTTCATGATCACGGGCGGGAACGTCGAATGGAAATCCTCGAGCTTCCAGCGCGGGGTGCCGTCGGCGTTCTTGGCGTCGAGCATGACGGTGAGCGCGGCGCCGACGTCGGGCACGTCGGTGTTGATCGCGGCTTCGGTGTTGGGCTTCGGCTCGGTCGTCGACATGGCGGCTCCAGGAAATCAAATCCCGAAAAAGAAGAGGCAGGCCGAAGCCTGCCACATTCTCTGAAACGGGTTCGTCGTCCCCGTCGTCGTCGATCAGAGATCGTTCAGACGGCGGCGGCGCCACCGGCGCCCTTGAGCCACGCGCCCTTGATGGCCGACATGGCCGCAGGGTTCGACAGGGCCATGGCGCCCATGCTCGTCAGCGGCTGGCCGGGCAGAAACGCGGCGCCGATGTTGGCCATGATCGGGTTCTTGGCGGCAAAGGCCGAGACCTTGCCCGCGAGGCCGGCGAGCTGCGGGAACGCCGTCGTCACCTTGGACAGGAGGTTGCCCACCATCGGGGCGAACTTCGAGAGCAGGGGCCCGAGCGCCGAAGCGAGCTTCGTGACGAACGGGAGGAGCTTGACGCCGACGGAAGCAAGAATCGGAAGCATGGGGCCACCTCGCGGTTTGACGGTTGCAGCGCGAGTATCGGTCAGAAGCCGGATCTGTTGCGCGTCCAGCGACACGAAGCGGCCGGCCACCGTTGATGCGGTGTGATGCGGTGTTGGTGCGGCGTCGCATCCGGGGTCGGTGCGGGGGAGCGAAATCGGGGGTCGGGCGAACGGCGGCGCGGCTGAACCGATCCGCCTCCGTCATCCTGTGGATGGGTTTGGCTCCCACCCCCGGCGTCGGGTGGATGATCGAAGCCCCAACGCTTTGCCACAAGAGGTCCATGCGAATGAGCCGCTTGTTGGTCGCCGCCGTCTCCACCGTCCTCGCCGGGATGCCGATGCTTGCGGCCACGGGCTGCGAGCACCAGCTCGACGAATCCGACGGCGTCGACTTCCTCGAGCCCACCGACGACTTCAGCAACCTTGAAGAGCAGGGCGTCTACAACTGCACCGAGCGCGCCGACAACGGCTACCGCCAGGGCTCACGCTTCTCCATCGACGTCGTCAGCGTCGACGCCCGCGCCGTCGAGGTCGACACCGCCAACGCCTACATCGCGATGCAAGAGGCCGCCCGCCGCGATGGCGTCAGCATCCGCATCGTCTCCGGGTTTCGCACCAACGAGAAGCAGACCGAGCTCTACGGCTGCTACGTCAACTGCAACTGCAACAGCTGCAACCTCGCCGCCCGCCCCGGCTACTCCAACCACCAGAGCGGTCACGCGCTCGACCTCAACACCTCCGAGAGCGGCGTGCTCAGCTGGCTGAACCGCAACGGCGCCCGCTTCAACTTCAAGCGCACCGTGCCCTCCGAAACCTGGCACTGGGAATGGTGGGGCGCAGCCTCCGACTTCGACGGCCCCTGCGGCGTCGCGTCGGCTCCCGCTCCTTCACAGAACGTGGCCCCCGATGACTGCGACGCCCTGCCCGCCGAAGGCGGCGTCATCGACGACGGCGACGCCTGCTTCGTCCCGGGCGGCCCCACGCAGTACCTGCGCTCGGTCGACGACGCCGGCAACGAAGGCGACCTCGTCTGGACCGGCGCCACCGCCAACGACAGCGCCGTCAACTACGGCGTGTGGTGGGTCAAGCCGCAGCAGGCCGGCCGCTACAAGCTCGAGGTCTGGGTCGACCGCGACTACGCCACGTCGACGTCGGCCAAGTACGCCGTGCGCCACAACGGCCGCAACGACCTCGTCACGCTCAACATGACCACGGCCGGCGGCTGGCGCTCACTCGGAGAGCTCGAGTTCACCGACGGGTCCGCCCAGCGCGTGCGGCTCGACGACAACACCGGCGAGTCGAGCTCTTCGGGCAAAAAAGTCGTGTTCGACGCCCTGCGCGTGACGCGTATGGACGGCGTCTCGCAGCCGCCGCCGCCGCCCCCGTCAGAGCAGGCCGCCAGCTGCACCCGCGTCAAGGTCACCACCGACGGCGCCGCCCTCAATGTGCGCGCCACGGCATCCACGGCCCAGGCGCCCCGCGGCACCGTGGCCAACGGCGCCGTCGTCGACCGCCTCGCGACCGTCGAAGGCCAGGAAGTGCGCGGCAACCGCAACTGG
>JBKJNL010000578.1:0-4107 GCA_046593615.1 Myxococcota bacterium
CCGAAGGCGACGCCTGCGACGCCGACGACGACAACGACGGCGTCAACGACGACACCGACAACTGCCCGGCCCTTGGAAACGCCGACCAGGCCGACCTGGACTCCGACAGCATCGGCGACAGCTGCGACGCCGACGACGACGGCGACGGCACCGCCGCCACCAGCGACAACTGCGCCGTGCTCGCCAACGCCGACCAGCTGAACACCGACCTCGACGGCGAGGGCGACGCCTGCGACGCCGACGACGACAACGACGGCGTGGCTGACGGCGCTGACAACTGCTCGCTCAGCGTCAACACCGACCAGGCCAACAACGACGGCGACACCGACGGCGACGTCTGCGACAGCGACGACGACAACGACGGCGTGACCGACGGCGGCGACAACTGCGTGTTCGTCAACAACGCAGACCAGGCCGACAACGAGAGCGACGGCGCCGGCGACGTCTGCGACAGCGACGACGACAACGACACCGTCGTCGACGGCGATGACAACTGCGCCGTGGCCGAAAACGCCGACCAGGCCGACCTCGAAGGCGACGGCGCCGGCGACGTCTGCGACCCCGACGACGACAACGACGGCGCCCTCGACGGCAGCGACAACTGCGCCCGCGTGGCCAACTTCGACCAGACCAACACCGACGCCGACGCCAAAGGCGACGAGTGCGACGCCGACGACGACAACGACGCCTACAACGACGCCGAAGACAACTGCCCGAAGACCATCAACGTCGAGCAGCTCGACCTCGACTTCGACGGCCAGGGCGACGCCTGCGACGACGACGTTGACGGCGACGCGGTCTTGAACGCCTTTGACAACTGCCCGGTGGCCCCCAACGCCGAACAGGCCGACCTCGATGGCGACTACGCCGGCGACGTCTGCGACCCCGACCTCGACGGCGACGAAGTCCCGAACTTTGCCGACAACTGCATCGCCACGGCAAACCAGGACCAGGCCGACAACGAGTCCGACAGCCTCGGCGACGTCTGCGACAGCGACGACGACAACGACGGCGTGGCCGACCTCGGCGACAACTGCTCGTTCACGGGCAACGCCGACCAGGTCAACACCGACGGCGACACCCAGGGCGATGCCTGCGACAACGACGACGACGGCGACGCTGTCCCCGATGCCTCAGACGTCTGCCCGCTCGTGGTCAACGTCGACCAGGCCGACAACGAAGGTGACGGCCAGGGCGACGCCTGCGACGCCGACGACGACAACGACGGCGTGGTCGACGGCAGCGACAACTGCGCCCTGACCGCCAACAGCAACCAGGCCAACTTCGACGGCGACCGCCTGGGCGACGCCTGCGACAGCGACATCGACGGCGACAGCGTGGCCAACGGCGCCGACCAGTGCGCGGCCTCGACCCTCGGTGTGGTCGTCGATCCCCGCTCGGGCTGCTCGCTGGTTCAGCTGTGCCCCTGCGCCGGTCCCCGCGGCCAGAGCCTGGGCTGGAAGAACCACGGTGCGCACCAGTCGTGTGTGGCGCAGACGTCCAAGACGTTTGTCGCGCAGCGCCTCATGACCGATGCACAGCGCCAGGTTGCGGTCACGGCCTCGGCCCAGTCGAGCTGCGGCAAGTAGGCAGCATGTGACGACGGGCGCAGGTTCCTCCGGGAGCCTGCGCCCGTTTTCATTTGGGGTGCAGCGACGGCGCGTGAGCCTCAGCGGCCGGCGCAGGTCCGCTCGACCAACAAGACCTGCGGGGGCAGCTCCCACGGCACGATGCGATTGCCGCTCTCGTCGAGCCAGCTGACGACGCGGCCGCGCCCGGCGGCAGCGACGGTGTGGGCGTGCCCGACGCGCAGTGAGGGGCGACCGGCCTCGATCGAGACGGCGTCGGCCTCGGCCGTGACGGTGAGGGTCACGAAGCTCAGCTTGTCGTGGAACGAGACGTTGCGCATGCGGCTCTCGAAGCCGACGACGGCGACGTCGCCCGAGGCCGCGAGGCTCAAGCCGTTGCAGGTGCCGGTGCAGATGTCTTCGCCCAGCAGGTCGGCGCCGTCGACGACCTGGCCGATGACGACGGGGTCTTTGACCACGTTGCCGGCGGCGTCGAAGACCACGGCCATGACGTCGCCGCCGTTTGCAGCAAAGGCTGCGACCACGACGTCACCGACCACGACGAGGCGGCCGGTGGCGTCGCCGATGAAGTCGTGGTCGACGCGGCTGACGTCGGTGCCGTCGTTGGCCATTTCGAACAAGGCGCCTTCACGGGTGTCGACATGAAAGCACCAGGCCAGCAGCCGACCGGGCGTCGTCGTCACCGCCGCCGTGCATGAGAAATTGGTCTGCCCAGGGGTGCGAGAGACAAAGGCGCCCGCACGGTCGAGGCGGATGACGTCGAGGCCAAAGGCGACGACGCTGATGCCATCGTCGTCGGCCACGACCACGCCCAGCTCGCCGCCGCCGGGGGAGCTCTCTCCGCTGGCGACGCCGTCTTCGTCGATGGCGATGACGCTGACGTCGCCCTGGCTGAAGACAAAGACGAGGAAGCCGTCGTTGCCGGCGACGACCTCGAAGCCGTCGAGGCCGACGACCTGACGCAGCTCGGTCCGCGGGACGACCAGCGCGCCGGTCTGGCTGTCGAGCTGGGCGGTGAACAGGCGCATCTCGTCGGTGTTGCGGACGCTCTCATCCCACACGACGAGCATGTGGTTGCCGTCGTCGGCGACGACGGCGCCGCTGTGGCTCCTGACGCTGTCGCTGAGATCAAAGGCCGAGCGCCAGGCGGGCGTCTCGCAGGGGATCGGCGTGACCAGCACCTCGTCGGCACAGCCCATCGAGGCCGCGACCATCAACGAGGCAAGGGCAAAGGCAGCAGCGGTGCGCGGGTTCGTCATGCGGCTGTTGAAGCACGTGCCGGGCCAGCGCGCGCTGCCGTGAACAGCGCTTGCACAGCCCTGGCGCACCTCCTCAACGAGACCCGGTGATCCATTTGAGCAGTCGACAAATAACTTGCACAGAGTCGCACGACTGCAGACGTGCGGGTTCACCGCGACCAAACGCCGCCTGTGACCGTGCTTGTGCCTCGCATCACGGCCTGTGCACGGCGATCGCGACCTCGCGCTCCTCAAGGCCAGAACCCTGAAGGAGCCACCATGCCCGTGCGCGCTTGTTTGTCTGTCCTCGCCTTTGTCAGCACCGTCGTCTGCGCCTGCGGCGATTCCAAGTACCAGAACGAGGATGTGGCCCACGACGCCGGCGCGGACTGCGACGACCTCCTCGCCAGCTGCTCTGTCGACGGAGCTCTGATGCTCGCCTGCAAAGGCGGCGTCTTTGTCGAAGCCGACGCCTGCGCCGACGGCTGCGTCTCCGGCGCCGACGGGTTCGTCACGGTCGGACCCACCCACGTCTGCTGCGACAACGGCGAAGACCGCGCCTGCTTGTCGATCCACTGAGCGGCCGAACCGGCTGCGTTTGCGTTCCCCGTCCGCCACCCCGAAACGAAAGTGAGCCCCCATGTCCACGTTGTTCCGTCTGTCTGCCCTCGTGTCTGTGCCGCTCGCGCTGTGCGCTTGCCCTGACGTCGCCGACGTCGATGATCGCGGCGAAACCGCCTTGCAGCTGACCGGCACCGTCGCCAACCCGCAGTCGCTGACCGTCGCCGACGGCGACACCCACGCCTACCTGCTGTGGCTGCCGTCGACCGACGGCGCGAGCGTGGTCGCCGACGAGACACGGGTCGAGGCGACGTTCCCCGCCGAGTTCCAGCTCGACGTGCTGCAGCCGCCCCCTGACAGCGTGATCAGCGAATTCGAAGGCATCCGCGCCGCGGTCGGCGTCGTGCTGTTCATGACCGCCGAGCAGAAGGGCCAGGCGCTGCAGCAGCTCGACGCTGGCGACGACGTCGACGCTGGCGTCGTCGGCCTGGGCAACGCGCTCGTCTACTTCTTGCCCGATCAAGCGAGCGCCGACGGCTTTGGTGTCACCGCCATCGACGGCAACGGCGCGGTGGTCGGCTTCAACATCCTGGGCGTCATCACCAGCGCGTGCAGCAACGAAAATGGCGAAGAGGTGACCTGCGAGAGCTCGGCGCTGGTGCCCAACGACACGCTGCTGCCGGTCAGTCCGTCGACGACGTCGCTGTCGACGAGCTTGA
>JBKJNL010000674.1:0-6924 GCA_046593615.1 Myxococcota bacterium
GCTGCTCGACGACGACCACGCCCGGCGATGGTGCAAACGAGGGCGAAGGCGAAGGCGCCGCCGAGGGCGAAGGCGAAGTCGTCGCGGAAGGCGAAGGAGAAGTCGTCGCCGAAGGCGAAGGAGAAATCGCTGGCGCCGATGAAGCGCTGTTCCAGGAGGGGCTCGCCCTCTACGACGCTGGTGACTTCACGGCCGCCCGCCAGAAGTTCGACCAGCTGACGCAGGGCTTTCCGACGTCGGCGCGGGCCGACAACGCGGCCTATCTCTCGGGGCGGTGCCGCTACGAGCTGGGCGACTTCGCCGGTGCGGTCACCGCGCTCAACGCCATGGTCGCCGCCTTTCCGGCCTCGCCGTTTGTCGATCAGGCCCACTATTTCGCCGGCCGCAGCAACTTCCAGCTGGCCCAGTTCGCCGCGGCGATCACGTCGTTTCGCGCCAGCATCGCCGCCGACGGCGCCGGCATCTTTGTCGACAACGCCAGCTACTACCTGGGCCGCTCGCAATACGAAGACGGCGACCTGGCGTCGGCGCGGACGTCGCTGCAGTCGTTCGAGACCGCCTTTTCGACCAGCAGCTACCTCGACAACGGCCGCTACTACCTGGGGCGCGCGTTCTTTGATGACGGGCTGTTTTCTGCGGCCATCGCGCCCCTGTCGCGCGTCTTCTTGACCGCCGACTCGAGCTACGCCGACAACGCCGCCTACTACACAGGCCGCGCGCACTACGGCCTCGGCGATGCCACGAGCCTGCAGACGGCGATCGACGAATTCGACGTCGTGCAGAGCGACTACGCAGCGAGCCAGTACCTCGACAACTCGCTCTACTACGAGGCCCGCGCCGACACCGACCTGCTCGATTGCCCGAGCGCGCGCCTGGCGTTGCAGGAGCTGCAGACGATCGCCGGCTCGCCCGAGATCGCGCGCGCGCAGGCCTACCTGACCAACAACGGCTGTCCTTGAACGTCGGTCGGGTCGCTCTGCACATGACCTCGTGGCCTCGACTGTTGCTGGCGTTGGTGATGCTGCTGCCTCCGCTGCTGGCAGGACCGCTGCGGGCGGTGCCGGCGCCGGCCGGCGCGCCGGGGACCGCCGGATCGGAGGGAGCAACCGAGTCGGCCTCGGTGGAAGACGCGTCGGAAGACGCGGCGAAGCCAGGAAAGAAAGCGCGGAAGCAGAAACCGACGACGACGAAGAAGAAGAAAAAGACCAAGAAGACGACGACGGGGTCGGCGCCCGCGGCCCCGGCGAACACGACGACGCCGTCTGCGTTTGCTCTCGCGGGATCCGTCGGCGGCGCGGCCCGCCTCGGCGTCGGGGTCATCACCGGTGAAGGCGTCCACCGCACGCTCGATGGCGGGCCGGTGCCGATGGCCGTGGTGGCCGCGGCGATCGATCCGCAGTTGTCGCTGGGCATCGTCACGCTCGCGTTGCCGTCGCGCCTCGAGCACCGTGAGACGTGGCAGGGACACCTGACCCGCACCGATGCGTCGTCGTCGTTGCAGCTCGAGCTCAAGCCGATGCGTCAGCTGCGGGCCACCGTCGAAGCGGGGTTGACGGCCCGCGCGCTGCCGGCGCGGCTCGATCCCTACCAGCCGGTTGACGACGTCGCCGATGCGGGGTTGTTGGCCACCGATCGCCGCGGCGGGACGTCGGTGCAGCTCGGCGCGCGCCTGCTCGCGGTGCCCTGGTCGAAGACCTATGTCCGCCTCAAATACGACTTCGCCCGCTCGCGCTCGGTGGTCGACCCGGCGTTTGACGCGATCGAGCGCGCGAACCACCTGACACCGACCGACAGAGATCAACACGAGCTCGCCGCCTCGTTCAAGACGACGCTGGGCAGCCTCAAGCCGAGCCTCGCGGTGGCGGTGTTTCGGAGAGAATCTTTCTTTGTCTTTGCCCGCGACGCCGGCACCGGTGCCACCCACGCCGGCGCCGGTGGCGCCCCGCCGAACCCGCTGCAGATCGTCCACGGCGTCGAGGTCGAGCCCGGGGCCGTGCTGCGCCTGCTCGACGGCGCGGTGGAGCTCGATCTGGCCTGGCGCCTGCGCTTCGTCGACGACGTCTTTGCCGGCTACTACTCCCGCGTCGAGAACCGCTTCACGATGGGCGTCGACGCCGAGGTCGGTCCCGAAGACCTGGCGCTTGCGACCCGCTTCCGCCTCGACACGACCCTGGTCTCGTTCGGCGACAACGCCTACGCCACCACCAAGCGCCACCCTCCGCTCGACGACGGTGACCGGCGCGAGCTGCGGCGGGCGGGTGTGTCGGTGCAGGCACGTTTCCCGGCGCGCGCCGCGGTGCGGGTCTTTGTCGACGTCGCCGCCCAGGCCCAGCGCACGAATTTTCCCGACTACGTGCCGGGGGTGTTTCCGGCGGCGCAGGCCTACCGCGTCGACTGGGACCGCCAGGTGGCCAGCGCGCTGCTCGGCGTGGAGCTTGAGCTCGACCCCGATCCCGGCTGACCCGTCGTCGTCACCCGTTGCTCGTTGGCCAACGCCGGCATCGCCGCTAGACGGCGCGGATGCTGCGCCGCTCGCTCTTGTCCCCCGTTCTTGTCGTTGGGCTCGTCGTTGGGCCCGTCGCTGGGCTCGGGACTTTGCTGGGGACTGTCATCGCTTGTGATGGGCCGCCCGCGGCCACGGGCTGCGCCGGGGGCTGCGCCGAGAACGCGCCGGCCTGCAACAACGGCTGCCCGGTCATCGTCGACGAGCTGTGCATCGAGGCCGCCTGCGTGGCCCGCGGCGACGACGTCGTCGACCTGGCCATCAACGTCAACCTCGGCCGCGACCTGCCCGGCGTGACCGCCCTGGCCATCGCCGTCGTCGACGCCCGCGGCACCTCCTGCGCCGACGTCGGCCCCGCGCACGCCGCCGCAAACGTGCTGGCCGGCAACCGCAAGGAGGTCAGCGGCGGCACGTTCCATCCCGATCTGCGCGTCGGGCTGGTGCCCGAAGGCCCGGTGCTCGTCGTCGTCGACGCCCTCGACGCCGCCTTTGACGCCTCTGCCAGCAGCCGCGCCGTGGTCGCCACCGGCTGCGTGGCCATCGACGCCAGCGGCACCGCCGGCACGGTCACCGTCGACGTGCCGGCGCTCTGAGCGGTCGGGCGATCTGCGGCGGCTGAAAGCGGGAATGGCCGGGAGGAATTGGTTACAGTTGTCGCGCAGGGGCTTGGTGAGCACGCTGAGGGCTCAGCGCAAGCAGCGTGATCAGCTGAGCTGATGAGCCGAACTGATGGGCCCCGGGACTCCCGCGGCGAAAGGCCTGGAGAATGTCGATCATCCGCGACGTCGTGATGTCCGCCAGCGTGGCGGTGGGCAACGCCGCCAGCCGCGAGCGCGATCGCGACATGGAGACCACCCACGAAGACGGCCGCCCCAAGGCCCTCGGTGAGCGGGCCCGGCAGCGCTGGAACGCCATCGCCCAAGAGGGCGTCGGCAAGGTCATCGTCAGCCAGACCGCCCACCTCGGCGCCAAAGAGCTGGCCAAGCGCTTGACCAACGAGACCGCCAAGCGGGTGTTCCGCGAGATCGGCAAGCGGCCGATCGCCGCGGCGTCGGTGGCCCTGCTCGCGTTCGACACCGCCCGCGACGGCGTGCGCCTGGCCAAGGGCGACATCGACGGCCGCGAATTCGCCGAGCGCATGGGCGGCAACGGCGTCGGCCTCGTCGGCGCCGCCGGCGGCGCCTGGGTCGGATCGCTGCTCGGCACCTTTGCCATGCCCGTGATCGGCACCATGGTCGGCTCGGTCATCGGCGGCGTCATCGGCGGCATCGGCGGCGACACCTACGGCCGCACCAAGATCCGCTCGCTGATGGGCAACGACGACGACCTCGACGACGACGACGAATTCGTTGACGACGACGACGAATGATCGCCTGCCCATGAGCCCTGTTCGCGCTTTCGCCCTGGCCGCCGTGACCGTGCTGTCGCTCGGCGCGCTCGGCTGTGACGACGGCGTCACGCCGGTGCTCTCGGACTTCAGGTTCGACGGCGCGGCCCCCGATTCACCGCTGGTGCTGTTGCTGTCGGTGGCCTTTCACGACGGCGACGGCGACCTCGGCGTCGACCGCGGCGGCGACGAGCGCGGCCGCCTCGAGACCTTCATCGACGAGCGGCCGACGCAGGCCGGGGCGCTGTCGTTGGCGCCGTTGTTCCTCGAGAGTGAGCTCGCGCCCGAGGCCACCGACGGCACCGTGCGCTTTGTCCTCGAGCTGGCCTTTGGCGACAACGCACCGCCCGCGGGCTCGACGTTTTCGCTGGGCTGTCGGGCCACCGACGCCGCCCGCAACAGCTCGAGCACCCAGCAGATCACGATCAAGATCGACTACTGATCGCTCGTGCGCGGCCGATCATGGGCGGTTTTCAACCTCGGCCGATTGGTCGATGAGCGGCGATGAGCCTCGTCTTTGCGTCGTTCCTTGTGCTGGCTGCTGCCCGACCTCCACCGACGACCGCGCCGCCGACTGCGCCGACTGCGCCGACTGCGCCGACTGCGCCGACTGCGCCGGCGACCGCCGCTGCCGAGCTGCCCGCGCCCCCGACCGGGGCCCTGATCGTGCCGACCGTCGCCGCCGACGAACGCAAGCGACCGCTGCGCGTCGCCGTCTACCAGCTCCAGGCCTCGGGCCTCGACGAGCGGCTCGTGCGCATCACCGAGGCCTCGCTGCTCGAAGAGCTGCGCAAGCTGCAGCGCTGCTCGGTGCTCTCGCTCGACGAGGTCAAGGCCTTGCTCGACCTCGAGGCGCAGCGGCAGCTGTCGGGCTGCAGCGAGAGCTCGTGCCTCGCCGAGATCGCCGAAGCCCTCGGCGCCGACGCCCTGGTCACCGGCGGCATCACCCAGGTGAACGACGTCGTCACGGTCTCGTGGAAGCGGCTCGACCCCAACGCAGCCGCGGTGGTGCAGACCTTTACGCGCCAGCTCACCGCCGCGAAGGGCGAAGAGCTGCTCGCCGCCGTCGGCCCCGGCGTCGAGGTGCTGTTTCCCGACCTGCCGCTGCGACCCGGACAGACGCGCGGCGTCGCACCCGAGGTCGCGCTGCGGCTGAACCCGCCGCCCCTGTCGCCGGTCGTCTTCTGGTCCGTCGCCGGCGGCAGCGGCGCCGCCGCCATCGCCACCGCCTTTGCGGGCGCGCTCTTGTTCGTCAGCAACGGCAACCTGCAGACGACGTACGCGGTGGCCAAGACGACGCCGGTGCCGGCGCGGCAGGTGCTTGATCAACAGTCGCAGGTGCAGGCGAGCAACGTGGCGCTGTGGGCGCTCGTCGGCGTCACCGGCGCCAGCGCTGTGGCCGCCGCGTTCCTCGTGCCCTTCACCGACTGGCAGAACTTCGGGAGCGAGTCGTGAACCGGGTCTCCTTTGCGTCCGGATTTTTCATCGTCGTCGGCGTTGTCAGCGTTGTCGGCGTCATCGGCGTGGGCGGCTGCGTCGACGTCGCCGTGCCCGAGGGCGCCCTCATCGGCTGCGGCGACAACAACCTCTGCCCGGCGCCGCTCGTGTGCGAAGAGACCCTCGGGCTGTGCGTGCGCGCGCTGACCGGCGACGCGCTCGAAGCCCCCGCGACCACCATCTCGCCGCTGCTCATCGGTCAGCCGTTCGTCGACGCCGCGGGCCTCATCACCGTCGACGTCGTTTTTGGCGCCGAGCCGCTGCAGGTGCCGACCATCGACATCGTGCAAGACGAGGCGGTCCTCGCCAGCTTCGTCGTCGAGCGGATCGGCGACCATTGGATCGGCACCCTGGCGGCCTCGTCGGCGCTGCCCGAAGGACGCCTCGCCGTCGTCGTCGGCGCCTTTGACGAACGCGGCGTGAACGAGCGCTTCATCGCCGGCTTCGTCACCGTCGACCTCACGCCGCCGGTCATCGGCAACGTCGCGTTTTCGCGGCTGCCCGATCCGCGGCGCACGCCGGTCGCCTTTGACATCGTCGACGAGACCGCCATCGGCCCCAACATCGACGTCAGCGTCTCGTTCTCGCTCAACGAGCCGTCGTCGACCACCGACCTGCCGACGGCGCGCCTCGAGGGCTCGACGCTGCCGCTGGTGCGCGACCCCACCATCGAGAACCCGGTGACCTTTGCGCTGGCGTGGCCCGCCGACATCGACGTCGGCGGCATCGACGGCAGCTTCGACGGCAGCTTCGATGTTGTCGCCCGCGTCGTCGACGAAGCCGGCAACGTCACCGAAGGCGTCATCGTCGCCGGCGTCGTGGTCGACGCGACGCCGCCGTCGCCGCCCGCCGTCGACGTGAATGGCGCCGTGGTCTTTGAGCGCGCGCCCTGGGGACGCTCGGGCGCCGTCGGCCTCGACGTCTACACCGTCGTCGGCGCCGGTCCCGACGACGACGACGGCGGTGGCGCCGCGGTCGACAGCGGCGACTTCGTCCTCGTCACGCGCGATCCCGAAGGCCGGCGCGAGATCGGGCGCGCGCGGGCCGACGACGACGGCTTCGGCGGCGTCGCGCGCGGCTTCTTGTTGGCCACCGGCGACCTGCGCGAGGTCTACGTCGGTGTCGCCGACGTCGCCGGCAACGTCAGCGCCCCGACGCGTGTCAAAGAGACGCGCTGGATCGCCTCGCCCGGCGGCAAGACCATCGGCGACCAGATCGACAACCCCCACCACTTCGAAGAGCTGCCGATCTTCACCGGCGTCCTCGAGCAACAGGCCGTCATCGAGCGCGGCGACGACGACGGCGTGGGCAGCGTCGACGAACAAGGCGTCACCACCACCGGAGCCGGCACCTTTGCCGCCGTCGCCAGCGACGACGGTGATTCGCTTCACCCCGCCGGCAACGGCGTGCTGGTCGGCACCGCCGTCGGCAACGATCCCGTGCGCGGCTTCACGGTCTTGTTCGGCGGCAGCCAATTCTTTGCCGAAGCCGAAGGACCCTTCCGCGGCCTCAACGCCCGCTGCGTCGACGCCGTCTC
>JBKJNL010000689.1:0-2563 GCA_046593615.1 Myxococcota bacterium
CCTGCTGCTTCGGCTCCTGCCGCTCCCGCGCCTGCTGCTTCGGCTCCTGCGGTGGCGGCGCCTGCTGCTGCTGCTGTTGCGGCCACTGCTGTTGCGGCCACTGCTGCTGCGGCCACCGCTGCTGGGCCCGCCGTCGCGGCGCCGGTCGTCGAAGCGCCGAAGCTGCCGACCCTGGCCGACCTGCTCGGCGTCGAGGGCGCTGCCATGCGCACCGAGATGGACGGCATCAACACCATCGTCGTGCCCGCGGCGTCGTTCGCGGTGGCTGCAAAGGCGCTGCGCGATCAGCAGGGCTACACGCGCTTCCTCGACCTCACCGTCGTCGACCTCGTCGACACCGGCCGCGAAGACCGCTTCGAGGTGCAGCTGCTCGTCTACTCGATGAACGAGCGCCGCCACGCCCGCGTCAAGAGCTACACCGCCGAGCGCATCCCGTCGGTGACGCCGCTGTACGAGGGCGCCCACAACTACGAGCGCGAGGTGTTCGACCTCTACGGCGTCGTCTTTGACGGCCACCCGTCGCTGACGCGCATCATGTTGCCCGACGGCTGGGAAGGTCACCCGATGCGCCGCGACGCCGTCCAGAACATCGAGCCCGTCGACTTCACGGTGACCCGCGAGCTCTACAACACCTGAGCGATGGCCCCGCGCGTCCGCTCGTCAACGAGCAGCGCGACGCTCACTTCTGGATGAAGCCGGCGATGGTGTCGATGACGCGATCGAACCCGGGCACATCGAGCAGGCCCTTCGTCGACGACATCGACTCCCGCAGGCGATAGTGCTGCTTGAGCGCCTTGTGCCCCGCGGCAGCGAGATCAATGTTCAAAGCACGGGCGTCTTCGTAGCCGTCTTTGACCATCAACAAACCCAGCGAGAGCCACTTGGCTTGTTTCGCATAGAGCCACGGGCGCTTCCAGGCCGGCATCTTTTCCAGCAGCGACGGCAGGTAGAGCACGGCGATGGCCGTGTGCTTGGCCTCGTCGCGGGCGACGTACTCCATCACCTGGCGCACGAGGGGGTCGTCGATGCCTTCGTGCAAGGCGTTGAAGCTGTGGTTGGCGATGTTTTCGACGAACAAGTGCATGCCGACCAGCTTGGCGACCGGCTCTTCAGTCTCGATCAAATCCACGAGCAGCTTGCGCGCAAAATAAGACGGAGGGTGGATGCGGTCGAGCTTCTTCAGCAGCCGCTGAAAGGCGCCGACGTGCTTGGCCTCTTCGACGACCTGGCAAGCGAGCACCTGGCGGGCTTCTTCGTCGGGGACGGTGGCCACCAGCTGGCTGGCGATCGTCAAGGCCGCGCGCTCGCCGTAGTAGGTGATCGACAACAGCCGGGCCAGGCGCACGCGGTGGTCGGGCGAGAGCGTCAGCTCCTGGTCCCAATCGATGGCCGTGGTCTCGTTCCAGAAGTCGCGCTTGGCCTTTTCGTAGAGGTTGACGAGCTTGGGAAAGCGGTCGGGCAACCGCTCTTCGAACAACGTGCTTTCAGCAAAGGACACGCCTCCTTCTACGCCGCCGCGGCGGGTCTGGCGACGGGATCAGGGCTGGCATCCAGACTGCACACATCGGCCGCATGTCGTACCGCCGCCGCACCCTCCGCTCGAGCGCCCGCCATGGCACCCTCGCCGTCATGGAGCTCCTCGTTGCCCGCCTGAGCGTCGTCGCCACCCTGGTGGTCCTGCTGCTCGCAGGCAGCAGCTGCGAGGGCCGGAAGCCCGGCGGCGGCGGCGAAGAGGGCGAAGGCGAAGGCGAAAACGGCGGCGAAGGCGAAGGCGAAGAAGGCGAAGGCGAAGGCGGCTTCGACGACCACACCGTCGCGGGCCTGCCCGACCTGGCCGCGTTCGAGGCGTTGGCAAAGTCCGGTCCGTCGTCGTCGGCGGTGAAGTTCATCATCACGCGCTTCGGCTCCGACCGCGCCCGGCCGCGCTTCTACGACGGCAACTTCTACGCGCTGCACGACGAGGTCTATTGGTTCCGTCTGCTGAACGGGCAGCCGGTCGATGGCCTCGGTGCCGCCGAAGATCAGCCGGTGACGACGTCGCATGGTCCGTTTTTGTCGCCCGGCGAGATCACGGGCTGGGCCCGCGCCGAGCGGCTGGCGGGGCGCACGCTGCCCCTGGACCTGACCTTCGTCGACGGCGACGAGCGGCTCTATTCGCCGCGCTTCTACCAGCTGGCGCTCTACGAAGAGCCGCGCTCCCTCGGCATCGGCACGCTGCTGCACTTCCCCGCCGTCGCCCCGTCGGACGAGGACGAGAGCCCGGGTCGCGCCGCGATCTGGGCCCTTGAGCTCGAGTTCAGCGACGACCCCAGCGCCGACGACCTCCGTGCTTTTCTGGCCGAGGTCGAGGGCGCCGTCGGCGGGGGCGTCGCCGAGAACCTCAAGTGGATCACGCGCTCGCTGGCCCAGGCCGAGCTCGCCGCCACGCTGCCCGCCGACCTGCGGTCCCGCACCATCTCCTACGCCGACGTCGTCGTGCCCGGACAGCAAGAGGTCTACGCCGAAGGGCTCACGGCGGGCCGCCTGTTGATCGTGCGCCGCGGTGAAGAAGAGCTGTTGCTGA
>JBKJNL010000745.1:0-7767 GCA_046593615.1 Myxococcota bacterium
TGCCGCCGCGCAAGCACGCGATCATGCCCGTCTGACCGCTTTGCCTTCGCAGGCGGCCAAGATTCCGCTGCGCTCGCGCCGCAGCCCGTGAACCCGCGTCGCTGCGTTCGCCCGCAAACTTTTCGGAGATCCTCATGTCCCTCGACGACAAAGTCATCATCACCTGTGCCCTGACCGGCGTCCTCGCCAACCGCGACCAGTGCCCGGGCATCCCCTACACGCCCGTCGAGATCGCCGACGAAGCCAAGCGCGCGTACGACGCCGGCGCGACCATCGTGCACATCCACGGCCGCAACGACGACGGCTCACCGTCGTGGGACCTCGAGACCTTCCGACGCATCAAGGACGAGGTGCGGCAGCGGTGCCCGATCATCCTCAACTTCTCGACGGGCACGATGGACGACGACATCGGCCCCCAGGCCGCCATCATTCGTGAGCTCAAGCCCGAGATTGCGGCGCTCAACATGGGCACGATGAACTACGCAAAGTTCTCGCCGAAGCGGAACGAGTTCGTCTTCGACATGGTCTTCCCCAACACGTTCGGAAAGATCGTGCAGTTCCTCGACGTGATGAACGCCGCCGGCGTGAAGCCCGAGCTCGAGTGCTTCGACGCCGGCCACACCAACTCGATCTGGCCCCTCTACACAATGGGAAAACTGCCGAAGCCCACGCAATTTTCATTTATCATGGGTGTGCTGGGCGGATTGCCGACCAGCATCGAAGCCCTGCAGCTGCAGAAGCAGACCATCCCCCCGGGCTCGACCTGGGAGGTCATCGGCATCGGCAAGCAGCAGTGGCGGCTCATCGCCTCGGCGCTCGTCCTCGGTGGCAACATTCGCGTCGGTCTCGAGGACAATTTCTATCTTCCGAATGGCGCGATGGCGAAGTCCAATGGTGACCTCGTTGAGCAGGCCGCTCAACTGACCAGACTGACCGGACGTGAAGTGGCCAACGTCGCCGAAGCGCGAAAGATGCTCTCGCTGCCTGACTGACTTTGCGTCACCGCCGTCATCGCGGCTTGCGCGGTGCTGCAGCCTCGGTGGAAGGTTCGTCATCATGGGCCGCTTCACCGTCGACAGCTCTGCCTACCCGCTGGTGGCCGTCACCTTTGACGGCAGCGTCACCGACGAGGCTTTCGCGGCCTATCTCAGCGAGCTGCGGCTCATCCTCGACAAGGGCGGCCGCTACGGCATCCTCTTCGACGCGACGACGGCGTCGGTGCCGTCGGTGTCGCAGCGGCGCATGCAGGCCGACTACATCCGCGACGAGCGCGACCGGCTCACGCACCTGTGCCTGGGCGCGGCGTTTGTCATCCCGAGCACACTCATCCGCGGCTCGTTGACGGCCATCTTCTGGCTGCAGCCGCCGCCCTTCGCGCACACCGTCGTGAGCCACGTGGCCGAGGCCCGGCGCTGGGTCGAGGCCCGCATCGCCGCCGCCGCCGCCTGACCCGCCGTCATCGTCAGCATTCTCTCGCAGGTGGGTCACGCGTGGCCGCGCGCCCGGCGGGCTAGGCTGCCTCCCATGCACCGCGCCCAGGCTCTGTTCGTCGTCGTCGTCGTCGTCGCCGTCTGCGCAGCCGGTTCAGCGTGCAACGGCGAGCCCATCGCCGGCGCGTGCGAGCCGCCCGCAGGCGCGGTCGCCGTCGACAACGAAGGCTGGGCCCACAAGAACGACGCCGTCGACCACGTCTACCAGGCGAACCCGCCGTCGTCGGGGCCGCACCAGACGGTGTGGGCCGGCTGGCAGGTCCACGACGACGTCGTCGCGCGCAGCCAGTGGGTGCACAACCTCGAGCACGGCGGCATCGTGCTGCTGCTCGGCGACAGCGCCTCCGAAGAAGCCGAAGCCGAGCTGCGCGCCGGCTACGAAGACATCCCCGACGACGAAGACTGCGGCCACAAGCGCGCGCTCTTGACCCGCGACCCCGAGATGGACGACCCCGTCGCCGTGGTCGCCGCCGACACGCTGCTCGTGCCCGGCGTCGACGACGACGGAATGCTCACCCGCGAGCGCGTCGTCGGCTTCGCGACCACCTGCCGCAACCACGCCCGCGAGAATGTTTGCTACTGAATCGGTTGCTGCGCCGGTTATTGAAGCGCCCATCAAAGCGCCTGCCGAAGCGCTTCACCGGCCCAGGAACTTCGGCTTGCGCTTCTCAGAAAAGGCGGCGAGCGCCTCCTTGCGGTCCTCTGTGTAGAGCGTGACCTCGTAGGAGCGCGTCTCGAGCAGCAGCCCCTCGCTGATGCCGGTCGACAGGCCGCCGTCGATGGCGGCCTTTGCGGCTTCGACGGCGATGGGCGCGCAGCGCCCGATCTCGGCGGCGAGCTCGAGGGCCTTTTCCATCGCCCGCCCGGCGGCGGTGACGTGGTTGGCGAGGCCGACGTCGAGGGCGTCGTCAGCGGTCAGGCGGCGGGCCGTAAAGATCAGCTCCTTTGCCTTGGCCGGGCCGATCAGGCGCGGCAGGCGCTGGGTGCCGCCGGCGCCGGGGATGATGCCGAGCGCGCATTCGGTGAGGCCGATCTTCGCGCCCTTGCCGAGCACGCGCAGGTCGCAGGCCAGGGCCAGCTCGCAGCCGCCGCCAAAAGCGACGCCGTCGATGGCGGCGATGGTCGGCATCGGCAGCCGCTCGACGAGGTCCATGATGCCGCGGATGCGCCGCAGGAACGACCGCACCTCGGTGGGCGTCATGGTCGCGCGTTCCTTGAGGTCGGCGCCCGCGCAAAAGGCTTTGTCGTTGCCCGCGAGAATCACGGCCCGCACCTCGCGGCGCACGGCGACCTTCTCGAGCTCGGCCCACACACCCTCGAGCAACCCGCGCGACAAGGCGTTCATCGCCTCGGGCCGGTTCATGGTGATGACCACCGCGAGGGCGCCGTCGACGTCCTTTTCTTCGACGAGCACCAGCCCGGACGACGTTCCTGGTGTGGCCGTGGGCGTGGCCGGGGACGTGGCCGGGGGCGACGACGAGGCGGGAGGGCTCTGCGACATGCCCCGCTCTAGCGGTCCTTCTTGATGCGCACCAGCCGCGCCTTTTGGCCGCCATCCTGCTCGGCGGCCACGTTGGTGTCGCCGACGAACTGGGCAAAGAGCTCGGCGTCGGTGGGCGGCGGCGGCGCCGGCTCCCTCGAGCGACCCTTCGACGTTGACGTCGACGACGACTGCGAGAATTTGTCGAGCACGACGTCGTGGTCGACGTTGGCGACGGCTTCGGCGAACAGCTCGGCGTCGGACTTCTTCTTGGGCGGCGGCGCCTTTGCCGGCTCGTCGCGCCGCATCACCTGCAGCGGCGCGGGATCGTTCTTCGTCGGCTTCTTCTGGGCCGCCGGCCCCGGCGACGACGGCTTCGACCCCGGCTTCGCCGACGACCCCGGCTTCGTCGACGACGACGACGACTTTGACGACTTTGACGACGACGATGGCTTCGACGACGACGCTGTTGCAGGCGACGACTTCGCCTGATCCTGCTTCCACTTCTTGAGCTGGTCTTCGAGAGAGCCCATCGACAACGTCCTACTGGCAGCGGGCAGACGTCGCCAGCGGCCAGAGGCGGCCCTCGCTCAGCGCGTCACAGATCGATGACGTTTTCGTCGCGCGGCGAGATGTCGATGATCTGCACACCACCCGGCACCGTGCGGGCTTCTTCATCGTCCACGGCGTGCTGGGGCAGCTCGATGCGTGTCCGGCGAATACGCTCGTCCTCTTCGCGGCGACGGCGTTCTTCTTCCATTTCCTGGATGATCCATGGGGGAAGGGGCACGACTGCATTGTGCCAACCCGAAAGCATGCATCGCAAGTCTTGTGACCCCCGAGCTACGTTGCGGGCCATGCAATTTGCCGCGCTCTTTCCCGCTGTTGCCGCGATTTTGCTGTCCGGAAGCCCTCCTGCGGCCGCCGCGGCTGCCAAGCAGCGTTCGATCCTCGTGCTGGAGCTGCGCGGGGATCCGTCGGTGATCGACGGGCCGACCCTCAACACCATCACGTCGACGGTCTCGGTGTCGGTGTCGAAGCAGAAGGGTCTCAACGTCCTCACGGCCCAGGACGTCAAAAACCTCGTCGACCTCGAAGCCCAGAAGCAGATGCTCGGCTGCAACGCCGGCTCCGAGAGCTGCCTGGCCGAGGTCGCCAGCGCGATGGGCGCCGAGCTCGTGCTCTCAGGCGACGTCGGCAAGCTGGGCGCGAGCTACGTCATCAACCTGGCCTTGTTCGACGCATCGGTGGCCCGGTCCATCGGGCGCGAGACCACCTCGGTCTCCGACCTCGCTCTGCTGCCGCAAATCCTCGATCAGACCGTGTCGACGTTGCTGGCGCCCATCACCGGCCGCAAGGGGCTCATCACCAAGACCGACGGCGTCTCGATCCCCACCGTCGACATGAACGCCCTCAAAGGTGGCGGCCTCAAGGCAATCAACATGCAGGCCGAGACCGCCCTCGAGCTGGCGATGGACACGCAGGACGACGCCAACTCGACCCCCACCGCCAAGCGCGACGCCTGGTGCAGCCTGGCGCAGGTGCCCGGCAACAACCCCTACGTCGGCCCGGCCCAGAAGACCTGCGACGAGTGGAGCGCCTACGTCGTCGCCAGCAACGAGCTCGAGCAGGGCCTGGCCGCCGACTACGACACCCTGGCCGGGTTCCTCAAGCTCAAGCGCAAAACCAAGGAGCAGAAGCTCGAGGCCATCGATGCGTTCCTGCAGGGCTACGCGCGGCTCGACGACAAAGACGAAATCAACAACGTGCGCGACGCCCGCCGCAAGGTCTCGGGCGGCGACGACGTCGTGGTGCTGCCCGCGCGCGCGAGCGCCGGCCCCGTGGCCGTCGACGGCGATGGCGACGCCGACGGCGGCGGCGGCGACGGCGGCGGCTTTCTCGACGGCGTCGGCTTGCTGGCCTTTGACTTCGAAAGCACGCCGCACGTCGGTGTCTCCGCGGGACTGCAGATGCCCGTGCTCGCCAACTACGGCGGCGCCGAGCCCGGCCTCGCGAAGCCTGCGTTTGTCCTCGGCGGCCGCTTCGCCTGGGCCTTCATCGAAGGCGGCGTCAGCTGGTACGTCGACCCGTTCAACGGCGCGCCCAAAAGCGACCTCGACAAAAACGGCTTGCGCGACGACCAGGACGACAACTTCGACCCCGACAACGACGACGACGGCGTCATCGATGACGTCGACCCCTCGCCCTGCGGCGACGCGCCCGACTGCACGATCAACAGCAGCAGCCCGGTGCCAGCACCGTTTGAAGAGGAGACCGAGACCGTGAACCTGCTGCACGCCTATGCCGGCCTGCAGACCATCGCCGTCGGCATCAAAGACATCACGCTGCTGCGTCCGAGCGTGGGCCTCGACCTCTACACCGACCTGCAGCGCGACCCCGACATCGGCGTCTACGTCGCCAACACGCTGGTCGTGACCAAGCTGTTCCATGTGCGCACCTACGCCCGCTTCAGCACGCCGCTCACGACCGCGCCCCTCGTGGGCAGCGTGATGGTCGGCCTCGACCTCAGCGTCGATTACCTGGTGCTGCTCGCTGAGTAGGGCTCAGAGGCCGGCGACCAGCGGGAACGGCGGCGCGTTGCCTTCTTTGAACGGGCTGTGGGCCGCGAGGGCGTCGCGCTCGGCGAACATCGCGACCTGCTCTTCGGCGAAGTAGCGGGCCACCGCCGTGCCGAATCGGTCGTCTGCGAAGCTGTGCACGCTGTGGGTGATGACCGGCAGGTAGCCGCGCTTGAGCTTGTGCTCGCCCTGGGCGCCGGCCTCGACGAGGGTCTGGCCCCGGGCGATGGCCCGCTCGATGAGCGCGTAATAGCAGAGCTCGAAGTGCAGGCCGGGCACGTCGACGTCGGTGCCCCAGTGGCGGCCGTAGCAGTGCTTGCCCTTCTCGAAGCTCAGCGTCATCGCGACGATGCCGTCGACGTCGCCTGTGACGGCGCCGACGCGGGCGGGGTCGCGGGCGACGACGACGACGGCGCTGTCGGCCAGCTCCTGCGGGATGCGCGCAAAGAACGCTTTGGTCAGGTAGGGGCGGCCCCACTTGCGGTCGTAGATGCCGGCGTAGAGCTCGTAGAGCCGCGGCCACCACGACGCCGGTACGTCGCCACCGCCGCGGGTCTCGACCACCAGGCCGCTCTCGGTCACGCGGCGCCGCTCGCGCTTGATCTGCTTGCGCTCGTCGTGGGCGAGGGCGGCGAGGAAGTCGTCGAAGCTGCCGTAGCCGACGTTGCGCCAGTGGAACTGCAGGCTCGCCCGCCGCACGAACCCGGAGCCAGGGGCTGGCGACGACGACAACGACGACGACGACAGCCGGGCCGCTTCGCCGTCTTTGCAATAGAGCACGTGCGTCGACGACGCCTGCTCCGTCGCCTGCAGCGCCTGCAACGCCGCCACCAGGGTCGGCTCGACAGCGAGGTCGTTGGTCAAGAGGCGCGGTCCGGTGGCCGGCGTGAAGGGCACGGCGACGGTGAGCTTCGGGTAGTAGCGGAGGCCCGCGCGGCGGGCGGCGTCGGCTATCTGCCAGTCAAAGATGAACTCGCCGAAGCTGTCGGCGCGGACAAAGGCCGGCACCGCTCCGACGAGCTGCTTGTCCTGCTCGGCGAGGATCAAGCGCGGCTGCCAGGCGGTGCTGCTGCCGATCGAGCCGCTGTGCTCGAGGGCCAGCAAGAACGCGTGGTCGACGAAGGGGTTGTCGGCGCCGTTGACGAGGGCGTCCCAGGCGGCGGCGTCGACGTCGGCGAACGAGGTGACGACGCGGGTTCGAAGCCCAGGGGTGGCGGCCATGCTCGAGCCATGCGCCCGGCAGTGGGGATCCGCAACTTGCTCCGCCGACGGCCCGATAACCAAAACAGCCGTTCCGATGTTTGCTGCGCAGCGCTTGGCAACGCCCTGGCTGCCCCAGACCCCGCACCCCCCGCTCCACCAGGTGATCCCATGACAGTCGTCGGCCGCGGAACCACCCAGGTCATCACGCCCCGCCCCGCGGCGAGCCCCGCCCACGACGCCGCCACGGCCCGCGAAGCACCCCGGCAACGCGACGGCGACACCTTTGAGGTCGGCCGCCGCCAGGCCGCGCAGACGGGCCCTGCGGGCAGCCTGCGCACCGCCATCGCCGTCGACGACCACGCCACCGGCGCCTACTTCCACAAGATCGTCACCCCCCGGCGGGCCGACGCCCACGGCATCCGCGTCGAAGGCCAGCTGCCCGACGTCCTGCTCGATCCCAGACGCTTCGCCGTCGGTGGCGTCGTCGCCGGCGACCCCGTGGCCGCCACCCGCCGTGTGCTCGACAACGAGCCGAGCCTCGACAAAGCCTTTGCCCGCCTCAACGACTGGCAGACCGGCAGCCTCGACAAGCCGAGCGTCTATCTCGGGGGGCGCGCGGGCGTGGCACCCGCCGGACAAGAGACCGACGTCGGCCTCTCGTGGGACCGCGTGCACAACGATCGCGGCCAGGCCGTCTTCACCGACGTCGCCACCGGCTCCGACGGCCGCGACCCCGCGCACCGGTTCACCTTCGACAGCAGCGCGCGGGCCTTGAAGAACGGCAGCGGCGCCGTCGTGGCCAGCGGCGACGCCGCGGTGAAGCAGTTCATGGTCGACCACAAGTTGCAGCCGAGCTTCGCGTTCCGGCCCTACTGGCGCGTGTCGCCGTCGGAGCCCAACACCACCAACTGGAACAACCCGCCGCTGACCGCCGCCCGCGCCGCCGACTGGGCGACGAAATCCAATCACACGGGTGCGCCGCCGACGAACGCCTATTTCTATCCGGGCGAGAAGT
>JBKJNL010000749.1:0-3031 GCA_046593615.1 Myxococcota bacterium
CAACGACGGTGACGACGGTGACGACGGCGTCGACGGCGTTGTCTCGTTGACCGGCGTGTGCGCGCCGCTGCCGCGCGCCGGCGACCTCTGCCCCAACCGCCGCGCCTTTGACCCCACCGCCTGCGAAGACGGCGCCCTGTGCGTCCCCGAGCGGGTGGTCGCCGAGGGCGAGGGCGAGGGCGCAGAAGCCGTCACCGTGTGCCGCGTGTTGCCCCCCGGCCCCGTCGACTGCGATCTGGCCAGCGAGGCCGGGCAACCCTGTGGGCTGGCCGGCGTGTGCGCCCCGCTCGACGACGACGGCGATGGCACTCCGGACCGGGCTCGCTGCTTCGAGCCCTGCCTGCTCGGCCGCTTCTGCGCCGACGACGCCGTGTGCTTCGACGGCGCCTGCGTCGACCGCTTCGACGACGACGCGCCGTGCAACGACGACGGCCAGTGCCGCTCGGGCAACTGCGACGACGTGTTCTTTGCCTGCGTCACGCTCGACGCCAACCGCATCGCCTTTTCGCTGTGCCTGAACGACGACAGCAACCGCCTGTGGACCGACGTCCGTGAGCCCTTCGACGGTGGTGTCGACCTCGATGAGGACGGCGAGGACGACGAAGACGACGAAGCAGGAGCGCCACCGTGAGCCTGCTGCAGCGGGCCATCGACCGGCTCCTCGACGTGATCACCGACTTCCTGCTGACGCGCACCTCGTTGGTGGGCGCGCTGCTGGTGATCATCTTTGTGTTCAGCGCGGCCTCGTTGCCGCTGTTGCGCTTCTCCGAGGGCCTCGAGTCCTTCTACGACCGCGAGAACCCGCGCCAGGACGTGCTCGAAGCTGTCGAAAAAGAATTCGTCCACGGCCGCTGGCTGTTCATCACCGCCGAGGTCGACGACGCCGTCTTTTCCGCGAAGCGCCTTGAGCAGATTCGCACGCTGTCTCGGGCCCTCGAGCACCGCACGGCCAAAAACGAAGACGACGCCGACACCGAAGCTGTCGACGACGTCTTGTCGCTGACCACCGTCAAGGACGTCGAGGGGGGTGACCAGTACTTCCGCACCGTCGCCCTCGTGCCCGAGCCCGCGCCCGACGATCCCGCGCTGCTGTCGGAGATCGAGCGGCGGGCCCGCGACAACCCGCTCATCGACGAGAACCTGGTCTCCAAAGACGGCAAGCACACCGGCATCGTGGTGCGGCTGCACGACGGCCTGCACGAAGACACCGTTGCCCACCTCGTCGACGACGTGCGGGCCTTGTTGGCGGCCACCACACAGTCCGACCCGGGCCTGCGCTTCTTCATGACCGGCATGCCGGTCGTCGAGCGCGACACGCCGTGGATCACGAAGGTCGACACGGTGAAGTTCACGCCCCTCATGCTCGGCGTGGCCGCGCTCATGATCTTCATCTCGGTGCGGCGCCTGCGCGGCGTCGTGCTGGTGATGTCGGCCATCTCGCTGGCTTCGGTGGTGGCCCTCGCCTGCTTCCCCTGGACCGGCTCGGCCTACAATCCCTTGTGCTCGGTCTTGCTGCCCCTTGTTACCATTGAGTGCGTCAGCTTTTCGCTGCACTACCTGATTGAGTCGGGCAAGGCGCTGCAGAAGTACCCGACGCAAGACATCCGCCGGCGGGTGTTTCGCGAGCTGATGAAGCCGACGATCATGTGTTGGCTGACCACGGCGATTGGCTTTGGTTCACTGGTGTTTACCAAGACCAACGCCATCCGCGAGTTCGGCCTGGTCATGGCCGTGGCCCTCGCCGCCGGCGGCATCGTCATCCCGCTGTGCGTGGCCTTTGCCTGGGGCATCGCGCCGCCCGAGGCCTACGTGTCGCTGCGCGGTGAGGCCATCGGCCAGCGCTTCACGAGCTTCATGTCGCGCTACCTGATCGTCCTCGAGAAGCGCGCCGTGCCGGTGCTGGTGCTGGCCGGCGCCGTCTCGGTCTTCTTCGTCGTCGGCGCGCTGCGCATGCGCGTCGGCGAGAGCGACATCGGCTACTTCGAAAGAGATGCGCCCGTGCACGAGGGCGCGCTGGTCATGCAGCGCCACCTGGGCGGCACGAACCCGATCATCGTCTCGGTGCGCCTGCAGAACCCGGGTGCCGAACGCCGCCTGACCGACCCTGCCGAGCTGCACAAAGTCGAAGCGCTGCAGCTGTTCTTGCGCCAGGAGTGCGGCGTCGACCGCGTCACCTCCGTCGTCGACTGGATCAAGGTGATGAACCGCGGCTTCCTGGGCTTGCCGCCCGACCGCCTCGAGATCCCGCAGACCCGGCAGCAGGTCGCGCAGCTGCTGCTCATCAACACCGACACCCGCATCCGCGAGTACATCGACCCCGACGCCACCTGGCTGCGCATCGTGGCCCGCACGCCCGAGCACGACACCGCGGCGCTGCAGCCGATCTTCAACAACATCGAGCGCTACCTCGCCGAGCACTTTCCGGCGGCCCAGGGCTACGACGCCGACGTCACCGGCGAGAGCGTCATCTTTTCGCTCAACACCGACACCAACTCGCAGACCCAGGCGTTTGGCCTCGTGTCGTCGACGCTGGCGACGCTGTTGATGCTGGTGCTGCTGTTCCGCTCCGGACGCGTGGGCCTCTACGCCATCCCCGCGAATGCCTTTCCGATCCTGGTGACGCTCGGGACCATGGGCTGGCTCGGCATCGAGCTGAGCGTGGCGACGTCGATGATCAGCAGCATCACCATCGGCTTCGTCGTCGACGACACCATCCACTTCATCGAGCACTACCGCGAGCGCATCGAGACCCACGGCAACGTGCGGCTGGCCATCGAAGAGGCCTACCAGACCAAGGGACCGGGCACGGTCTTCACCGGCATCATCTTTACCCTCGGCTTTGCGATCTTTGCGCTCTCCGACCTCGTGCCGCTGCAGCACTTCGGCATCCTGGCGGCGACGGCGATGTTCCTCGGCGCCGTCGGCGAGCTGACCATCGGGCCGTGTCTCCTGTTGCTGACGCGCAGCACGCTGGGCGCAAAACCAAAGGCCGTCGACGACGACGAAGTGCAGGACGAGCTGCGCGCGACGG
>JBKJNL010000903.1:0-2618 GCA_046593615.1 Myxococcota bacterium
TGCAGGGCGACGGCGGCGAATGCGCCTTCGCCCTCGCCCTCGCCTTCGCCCTCGCCCTCGCCGACCCCGCGCTCGCCTTCGCCTTCGCGCCCGGACGGCGTGCAGCGGGCGTCGACGCAGACCGCGCCGCTGCTGCAGTCGCTGTCGGCGTTGCACAGCGCGACGGCAGGCGCGGGATCGCAGGCCAGCGACCACGCGGCGAGCACCACGGGCAGCCCGAGGACGACGCGGGCGCGAGGGGCGTTGGCCACCGGAACGAGCGGAGACGACATCGGGCAATGGTACGTGAGCGGAGCGAAGCGCAGGAGTTGGGGGGCCCCGGTCGACCGCTTGCCGGTCGCCGGGGGAGGGTCTGCATCGGACTCTCCTGAAGGACGCGACACGTCTGCGCTGAGCCGGCGCGCGCCGACGCCTTCGCACGCTCGTCTTTGGCGGCTTTTTTTCCAGAACGCTTGATCGGGCTTGCCCCCGGTTTGAACATCGATACCCGGCAGGTGTGTTAGCCCCCACCGACATGACGTCGTCGTCGCCTCCTGCCTCCAGCCGCGAGCGGCCCGCCACCGGGTCTCGCTCGTTTCCGCTCACCACCGTCGAGCGGCGGTTCTGGATGCTTCACCACCTCCACCCGCAGGCCCCGGTGGCCAACATCGGCCGCGTCGTCGAGCTCAGCGGCGACGTCCACCCCGACGACCTCGCGCGCGCGTTCCTCAACGTCGCCGAGAACCCCGTGCTGCGCATGCGGGTCAAAGAAGAGCGCGGCGAGCCCCGCGGCTGGCTCGGCGAGGCGCCGCGCCTGCAGATCGTCCACGACGTTGCCGACGACGACGCCATCGCCCGCGCCGTCGACGACGTCGTCAAAGCGCCCTACGACCTCGAGAACGGGCCGCTGTGCCGCGCGCGCCTGCTGCGCCGTGCTGCCCGGCCCGGCGAGAGCCAGGCCGGCGACGACGACCGCTGGGTGCTCGTGCTCGGCGCCCACCACCTCATCCTCGACGGCTGGGGCCTGTCGCGCTCGCTGCCGCGGGCCCTCGCCAAAGCCCTGCGCAACGAAGGCATGACCTTTGGCGACGAAGCCGCCCTCGACGACGACGTCTGGATCGAGGCCCGCAACGCCCGCGCCCCCGACGACCCGCCCGACGAAGACCGCGCCCGAGACGGCGCCTGGTACCAGCAGTACCTGAGCGAGGCGACGCCGCTGTCGTTGCCGCTGGTGCGTCCGCCGCCGCCCCGCTCCACCGGCCTCGCCCACGACGTCGAAGTGCCCTTGCCTGCCGACATCCTCGTGCGCGCCGAAGCCCTCGGCAAAACCGTGGGTGCTCGCGCGGTGCACGTGTTCCTCGCGGCCTTTGCCACCGAGCTGGCCCGCGCCGGACGCAGCCGCGACCTGCTCATCGGCACCACCGCCGCTGCCCGCCCCGCCCACGCCAGTGCTGCCGGGAAAGCGGCGAAGCCGAGCAGCGACAACCACGAGATGGGCTGCTTCGTGCGCACAAAGGCGCTGCGGGTGCTGCTCGAAGAGCACGCGCCCTTCCTCGACGTCGTCAAAGCCTGCCGCCAGGCGGTGCGCGACAGCCTCGACCACAGCGCGTTCGATGCTGAAGAGCTGCACACCATCGGCGCGCCCCCGGTGGGCGCGCTGTTCAACTTCATCCCGTTCTCGGCGTTCGACGGCGTCATCAGCGGCGTCGATGTCAAAGCCGGCCGCATCATCGCCGGCGGCACGGCGTTCCCGATCTCGCTGACCGTCGACGCCCACGCGCCCGGGTCTCCCGGTTCGGGGCCGCTCAAGCCCGATGGCCAGATCCGTCTGGTGCTCGAGGTCGACGCCGACCTGTTCGACGCCGGCTTCGCCGCCCGCTTCGCCGAGCGCATCAAGGCCGTGCTCGACGACGCCCTGGCCCGGCCGACCACGCCCTACACGCGCCTGCACCGCCTCGGCCCCACCGACGAGATTGCCCGCCAGAAGAACGCGCCCAACGCCACCGAGCTGCTGCCGGTGCAGGGCGGACACCTCGTGCCCCTCATCGAGCACGACCTCGAAGACGGCGTGCGGCCGGCCCTGATCTTCGTCCACGATCCCCACGATCCCACGCGCGACGAAGTCGTCTCGCGGCGTGAGCTGCTCGAACGCGTGCGCAGCATCGCGGCCTCCATCGACGACGACGTCGACGCCGACAACGCAGACGGCGGCTTCGTCGGCGTGCAGTGCGAGAACCCGCTGCGCTCCGTCGAAGGCATCTTTGGCATCCTGTTTTCCAACCGCGGCTATGTGCCCATCGACCCCCATGCGCCACCGCTGCGCAAGGCCTCGATCGTCGAGCAGGCCCGCCTGCCGCTCGTCATCGACGACGCCGAGGTGCTGCGCCGCGGAGCGCTCGGGCTGACCCCCCGAAAGAAGCCGGCGGCTGCTTCATCGTCGAAGACGTCAGCAGCGGCGTCGAAGTCAAAGAAGGCAAAAGCAAAGGCAAAGGCGACGGCAACGGCAAAGGCAAAGAAGCCGTCGGCCGACCACGATGGCTGGGACGGCACCCGGCCCGCCTACGTCATCTTTACCTCGGGCAGCACCGGCACCCCCAAGGGCGTCGTCGTCTCGCACAACGCCGTCGTCGCCCAGCTGC
>JBKJNL010000076.1:0-4582 GCA_046593615.1 Myxococcota bacterium
CGCCGTCTACATCAACCCGCCGGCCTCGCTGCCGCCATCCTCGTCGTCGTCGCCCTCAACAACGGAGCGAAGCGAAGCGAAGTCGACGACGACGGGGATGGCAACCGCATCCTCCGAGTCCGAGCCCTCGTGCCCCGAGGTGGTCCACTAAACTCAAATCGCGATTGTCTCAAAGTTGTTGGCAGGTTCGACGGTTGGTCGCGCTGTCGCCGTTGTGCAGCGCGCTCAAGGTTCCACGCTCCACCGTTCACCGTCGACGACGCCATTGACCGCGCGAGAAGCCACGTCGACGAACGTCGCGTCGGGCGTTGCAGCCTGCCGAACGGCAGGCCGCCCTCGAAGAGCTTCACAGCGACCGGTTCGTCGACAGCTCCCCAGCCGGAAGCGCTGCTGGCGGAACCTCCGGATGCGCAGCGCGGCCGCTCCGCTTCCCGCTTTCGAACGCTCGACGGCGGCGCTTGGACTCACAAAGCCGCAAAGTAGACCGCCGACATGTCCCCGGCCTTGCAGAGCGCTTCCGCCTGAGTGCCGTATCAGCACCCGGCTGCTGAAACGGCCCACCCATGTGCCGATCCGGCAGCTAAGCTTGGATATGCCGAGCACCGCTTTCTGGGGAAAGGGGAAGACCATTCTCCTGCTGGGGCCCGAGGCTGGATCGCTCGCTGGGTTCGCCCAGGCGCTCAAGACCGCGGGGTTTTCTGTCCGCGGCGGCCTGCAGGCAGTTCCCTGGAAGGTCCTCGACTCCCAGCACACCACCGTCGTCTACGTCGACGCGGAGACCTCCGTTGCGCTGGACGTCATGCGAGAGGCCCGTGCGCGCCAGATCGATGTGCATGTCGTGATGGTCCGATCGGAGCCGGGCGCGACAGAGGTGGCTGATGCCATCAAGGCCGGCGCGGCCGACTTCCTCCCGGCGGGGAGCTCCGGACCAACCATTCTCTCGCGGCTCCACGTCGTCCTCCATGGCCCCGGGCGGGTGGCCGCTTCTGTCGACACGACGAAGGCCGGACCCGCGGGGCTCGTCGGGAGCTCGTTGCCGATGCGGCGGCTGTTTCATTCGATCGAAAGGCTCGCCCGGTTCCATGCTGGTGTTCTCGTCCTGGGCGAAAGCGGAACCGGCAAGGAGCTGATTGCCCGTGCGATCCACGACAGCGGGCCTCGACGGGCCAAGCCGTTCGTTCCCATCAATTGCGCGACCCTCGGCAAGGATCTTCTTGAGAACGAGCTCTTCGGCCACGAGCGCGGCGCCTTTACGGGAGCCAATGAGCAAAAGAAGGGGCTGTTCGAGCTCGCTGATGAGGGGACGCTCTTTCTCGACGAGGTGGCCGAGATGGAGCTTGGCACGCAGGCGAAGCTGCTGCGGGTCCTGGAGCGCTCAGAGTTTCGTCGCGTCGGGGGCGTCGGGAAGATCAAGGTCGACGTCAATCTCGTCGCCGCCACGAATCGTGACCTTCACGCGGCGATCGCGGCGGGTACCTTCCGCGAGGACCTCTACTACCGCTTGAAGGTGGTGGCCCTGGTGGTGCCGCCGCTGCGCGAGAGGCGCGAGGACATTCCAGCGCTGGTTGAATCCTTCATCGCTGAATTCAATCGGCGCCATGGCGCCAAGGTCCGTGGGATTGCGCCGGAGGCCATGCGCGCCCTGGTCGAGCATGACTGGCCCGGCAACGTGCGGGAGCTCAAGAACGTCGTCGAGAGCGCCGCGATGCTCTCCGACGAGGACGTGCTGCAGAAGAGCCTGCTGGACGAAACCTTTGCTTCAACCGCTCATCCCTCGACGCCCAAGGTTCCAGCTCGAGCCCGCCTCGCCTCCTCCCTGGCCGCCAACGAGCTCCTCATCGCCTTGCCTGCCCGGCTGGAGGACGTGGAGCGCGAAATGATCACCAGGACCCTCGGCAGCACCGCGAGCCGAAAGGCCGCCGCCGCCGTCTTGGGGATTGGCCTGCGCACCCTCTACACGAAGCTTCAGAAATACGGCCTGGAGGCACAGGAGAGCGACGCGGACTGATGGCATGGAGACTGCTCTTGCGGCGTCATGCGGAACTCCCGAACGTGGTCGGTCTTGGCGTTTGGGCTGCTCGGCGTCGCCGCAGGCTGCAGCGAACGGATTGCGCAAAGCGCAGCGCCGCTCGGAGGCTCGTGCCTGGGTTGCCATGCCGGCATCACCGACGTGCATCCCTTCTTCGCCCTCGCTTGCGTCGACTGCCACGGCGGAAACGACCGGGTCACCCTCCCCGCCAAGCTCAACATTCGCGATCAGGCTGTCCTGCGAGCCAGCCACGTCCTCCCTTTGGACGCTTCGATGTGGTGGGCCAATGGAATGGATGACAATCAAGATGGTCGAATCGACGAACCGGGGGAGTTCTTTGATGGACGATCGCTGACCAACGCCGATGTGCCGTTCGCCGACAAGCGGCTCGCGAACAAAGGCCAGATGGATTCCGAGATCAACCGCGACGTCAATTACCTTCGCTTCTTGAACCCCGGGGACCTCCGGGTCGCCGACGCCTCCTGCGGAAGCCGCAACAAGAACGCCAACGCGGCGATGGTATGCCACGCCGAGGTCGTCTACGACGCGCGCCGCTCGATGATGAGCACCAACTCTGGCGTGCCGATGGCCGTCTACGGCAACGCGCAGCTGCCTCGCGCCATCGACTTCGGAAGCTCCTTTGCCGACAGCCCCGCAGGTCTGCGCTTCGACGCCCGGGCAAATCGCGTGGGTCGCGTCGGGTACGCCATCGACTTCGGCGCCATCGATGAAGCCTTCGACCCAGAGCTTGTCGACGCAGATCGAAACCTCGTCACGGGCGGTGCTTTCGATCGCGGCCCGCTCATCGCGAGCGCGTCCGACAACATCGACCCATTCGACAACCAATTCGAAGTCATCGCCGGGCCGATCTTCGATGATGGCAAGACCGGCGCAGACGCGCGCTTCGACCCAGGGCCTGGGCTCACGAGAACGGGTCAGAAGATCCGGTTCTTCGTCGACGATCTCGAGTCCCCCGGCGCCCAGAACAACCGCGCTGTCGAGGTCCTGCAGAGCGTCTCGAGCCGTGCGGGACGAACCTGGCCGGATCGACAACAGCAGCCAGGGCTCCAGCTGCGGCTGGCAAAGATGCTCGGCGAAACCATTCCAGCGCTGAAGAATGACCGTGACGTCGAGATCACGAACCTCTTCGACAACCGGCCCATCACCAATCCCGTCGACGCCGCACTCCGGAATTTCCGCGCCTATCACGCGGTCAACTGGTGGGGCCCCTCCGACAACTTTGGCTTCGTCGACTTCTTCACTTCGCCAAATGCAGAGGACCCTCCTCGGCCAGACCCGTCAGACGTCGAGCTCCGCAACAAGAACAACCCCTTTGGGCGCGGTCGCCCGTCGGGCTGCACGGCCTGTCATGTTGAATACGCAAAAGATGGCCACAACCAGGAGCCTGTCGATCGCACAGTCGCTGACAATGGTCGGCAGTCTTCGACCGACCTTCCCTTCGGGATTCGACAGGATCTTGGGCAGCACGCCTACGCGAGGCGCCATCAAATCACACGGACCGTGAAGACCGACCAATGCGGCGCCTGCCACGGCTTCGTGACCCGGGTCGATGTCGCGATGGCGGGGACCTACGAGCAGGAGACCGATTTCACGAACCTCGAGACACTCAACACGATCGGAACCTTCGAGTACCTGACGCCGCGAGGGACAACGGTCCGCATCTTCGACAATCTTGCACATTATAAAAATGGCGCACTGCTGAACGACGGTGAAGGGCTTACGGAGGACCTCAACAACAACGGCGAGCTCGAAGTGGCCTTGGAGGAAGCGGACCTCAACGATGACGGGATCCTGCAGCCGAACGAGGATCTGAACAAGAACGGCGTCCTCGACGAAGCGCTGACCATCAGCGAGGACAGGAACGGCAACCTCAAGCTGGACATCCCCGACCGCGTCCGGAGATCGGACGCGTTCGATGGACGCCAGAGCCGCATCATCTACGGAAGCGCCAATGGGGCGACCCGGCTGCAAGACCTCCATCTCGAGCGGGGCTTCAACTGCGTTGATTGCCACATCCAGAATGATGTCCATGGTGATGGCAACATCTACACGCGGAACTGGGATGCCGTACAGGTCGAATGCGACGACTGCCACGGCACCAATGATAGTGAACCAGGTCTGGCGTTCTCCGGACCGAATGGAGGCGACGATATGACGTCTTCACGCTACAATACCTCCTTTGGTTACCCGTGGTTTGAAAGGAAAGAGGGTCGCCTCTTCCAACACAGCCGGGTCGAGCGCGATCTAGGTTGGTTCGTGCCGACCTTGTCGAAGCCCGCAGACGACGCCTCCGCCTATGCGCACCGGCAACCCCTGGAAAGCTTCGACCCGGCCGTCGATCATGGCGATGCCCAATGCGTGCCGTTTGTCGACGAGAACAGCTGCACGGCGGCGAGCTGCTCGTGGGATGGGGAACGGTGTAGCGGCTTCGAGCGGAAGTACGCCCACATCGCCGAGGCAGGGGAAAATGGCGGCCTCGAGTGCTACGCCTGCCATTCGTCGTGGCAGCCAAACTGCCTTTCTTGTCATTTG
>JBKJNL010000092.1:0-3924 GCA_046593615.1 Myxococcota bacterium
CTTTGTCCTCGCCGGACGGGCTGACTTTGTCCTCGCCGGACGGGCTGACTTTGTCCTCGCCGGACGGGCTGAGCCTTGTCCTCACCGGGCGGGCCTGTTACCGCCAATCGACGACGACGGAGCCACTTGTCAGGCCGTCGTCTTGAGGTGAGCGCATGGGACGCCTGCTGCCCGTCATCGGTGAGATCTCGTCGGGCGAGACCAAGCTCGGCACGCCCGAGTACCTGCTGACCCGTCTCATCGACTGGGGCCGCAAGAACTCGATCTGGCCGGCCAGCTTCGGCCTCGCCTGTTGCGCCATCGAGATGATGGCCGCCGGCGGATCGAAGTTCGACATCTCGCGCTTTGGCAGCGAGCTGTTTCGCGCCTCGCCGCGCCAGGCCGATCTCATGATCGTCTCGGGCCGCGTCTCGCAAAAGATGGCCCCGGTGTTGCGCGAGGTCTACGACCAGATGCCCGACCCCAAGTGGGTCATCGCCATGGGCGACTGCGCGGCCTGCGGCGGCGTCTTCAACAACTACGCGATCATCCAGGGCGTCGACCGCATCGTGCCCGTCGACATGTACGTGCCCGGCTGCCCGCCCCGTCCCGAGGCCCTGCTCGATGGCATCATCAAGCTGCAGGCCCGCATCCAGGGCGGCCACGGCCGAAACGAGCGCGGCCACTACCGCGAGCCCCGCGAAGACAGCCCGATCTTCCACTCCGAGCTCGAGAAGGGCGGGTCGCAAGACGCGCTGTTGAACGAGCCGCAGACCCGCGGCGGCGTCAACGAGCCCGCGCGCCGCGGTGGCAGCGCCTACAAAGTGGCGAAGTAGCAGCCGCGTGCGCGCTCTCTTCTCTGTCGGCCTCCTCCGCGCCCTCCCCGTCCTTGTTGCTGCCGTCGTCGGGCTCGGGTCCGCCTGCGCCAGCTACGTCGTCGTCGACGACAACGCCCGCGCCGCCCTCGACGAGAGCCACACCGGCGAGCTGCTCTATTTGAAGCAGTCGATGTACGCCGGCCAGTTCTACGACGACGACCGCTACCGGCTGGTGCACCCGCGCCGCTTCGAAGAGCTGACCTACTTGTTGAACGCCGAGGGCGAGCCCATCGCGCCGCCGCCGAGCAACGAGATCATCCCGGCGGGCACCCGCGTGCGCGTCGAGAAGATCGAGTGGCCCGACGGCGATGCCGTGTTCCGCCGGCCGCTCTACACACCGCGCTACACAACGTGGGTGTTTCTGCGCGTGGCCCGCGAGCGCGGCAGCGCGACGACCATCGAGCGCAACGAGCGCCACATCCTGCTGTTGCCCGGCGGCATCTCTGATCAAGAGACCTTCGACCAGTGGTTCACGGCGTCGTTGTCGTCGACGGATCCGAACCCGTGGCTGTTGGCGCTGCCCGAGCAGCAGCAGGCCGGCATCGAGCAGAAGCTGCCGGCGGTGGGCATGACCTACGAGGCGCTGACGTCGGCGCTCGGGTTCCCCGATCGCCTGGCCCGTGAGCAGCAAGACGGCGACACCGTCGAGGTCGCCGTCTACGGACCGACCAGCGTGGTCTTGAAGAACGGCCTGGTCGAGCGCTTCTCGGCGCCGCGGCCGGACTCGACGACGACGACGGACTCGGCGACGACGACGGATGCGACGACGGATGCGACGACGGATTCGGCGACGCAGGCGCCCTGAGGTTTGCCCTCCCCGCTGCCCGTCGCTCGGGGGTGCAGCTGGGGATCGGGCTCCCCAGCGTCGCGGCCGAGCTGGGGCCTGCAGACCCCAATCTCCGTGGCGCTCGACGAGCGCGGCGCGTTGTGTCGACGGGTACGTCGGCGGTCGCCGGTTGGCGTCGACGGCACGGGGCGTGGACTGTGCCGGCCATGCTGCGCTCGGCCCCGGTGTTGGCTCTTCTGCTCGCAGGCCCGCTCGCGGTCGGCCTGACCGCCTGCGTCGACGCTGCCTCGGGCGCCGGCCCACCTGGAGCACCTGCCGGTCAATGCCCGGCGCCCGGCGTCGACGACGACGACGACGCTGACAACGACGACGGGGTCGACGACCGCCTGCCGCCGTCGCGCTTGCTGCGCCGGGCCGCCCTGGTGTTGCGCGGAACGCCGCCAACGCTGGCCGAGCTCGATGCCCTGCTGGCCGCCGGCGACGACGCGGCCCAACGCGCCTTCGTGCGGGCCTTTGTCGACGACGCCCTGGCCGACCCCGCGTTCTACGAGGTCATGCTCTCTCGCGGCCTGGAGTGGTTGAACATCCCGCTCATCGCGCCCACCGCCGACGCCCCCGAGTACGGCGCCCAGCAACAGCAGGCCCTGACCCGCTGCGACGACGCCACCAGCCGGCCCGGCGCCTGGTACAAATACCGCGAGGGCAACCCCTGCGACGTCGTCGACGCCGAGACCCTCGCGATCGAGCCCTGGTGGGCGCCCGGCACCACCGTCACCCTCGTCGGCACCAGCGCCAACACCGCCGCCACCGGCACCGCCAACGTCGGCGGCAGCCCGGCGACCATCGACTGTCCCGGTGATCCCTCGGGCACCTGCGGCTGCGGACCCCACGCCATCCGCTGCCACCCCGACTTCGAATTCTACACCGGCAACGAAGACTTCCTCTCGTTCAACGGCGAGGGCCAGCGACGTCAACTGGCCGAAGAGCCGGCCCGCCTGTTCGCCCACCTGGCCTGGTTCGACCTGCCGATGACCGAGCTCATCGCCGGGCACATGTCGGTGGGCACGACCAACGTGCAGGCCGCCTACGTCTCGCAAGGCCTCGTGGGCGGACGCCTCGACCTGTTCGACAACGACAGCTGGTGGAAGACCGAGCGCTTCATCGACGACGACCACGACCCGCTGCACGCAGACGGCGACCCGCAGAGCTGGCGGGCCTACGACGTCAGCACCCGCAACCCGTTCTTCCTGGCGGCGCGCGACACCAAGTTCGATCCCCGCGTCGACACCCGCGTGCTCGAAGGCATCCCCGCCGCCGGCATCCTCACGAGCCTCGGCTTCCTCGACGGCTACCCGCGCGAGCGGTTGCGCGCCGCCCGCGCCCTCGAGGCCCTGGCCTGCGAGCAGCTCGACCCGCCCCAGGGCATCACCTTCAACGAATTCAAGCGCGACCCCGCCGCCGAAGGCAGCTGCCAGCACTGCCACCGGCGCATCGATCCGTCGGCGATCCACTTCAAGCGCTGGGCAAAGATCGGCAACGCGTTCGAGGGCTTCGGCGCCGCCTACCTGATGCCCGGCGTCGGCACCAGGTGGCACTTCGAGCCCCGCTGGCGCGCCGGCGACTACCCGTTTGGCAGCGAGCCGTTCTCGCACTGGAACCGCTGGTACAGCCCCGGCACCAAGCTCACCCCCGTCACCGAGGCCGAAGCCGAAGCCAACAACGAGGTCGTCTTCATCGACTTCCTGCCGCCCGACCAGACGCTGCTCGGACAGACCAGCGACGGCACCATCGGGCCGCTGGGCTTTGCAAAGATGATCATCGCCGCCGGCGCCTATGACCGCTGCGTCGTTCGCCAGCTGCACAAGGCCGTGATGGGCCGCGACATCGACGCCACCAAAGAAGCCGGCTGGCTCGACTTCCTCGTCGACGATTTCGTCGAGCACGGGCGCACCGTGCGGCCGCTCATCCACACCCTCGTCGACAGCGACGCGTTCTCGCGGGGCCTGTGATGCGCGCTGTGATGGGTTCTCTGACGCAACGACTGCTGCCGCTCGCGCTCGCGCTGGCCTGGTGCGCTTGCCCGTCAACACCGACGACGACACCGACAACGACAACGACGACGAACACGGCGCCGTGCCCGACGACGGCGTCGACCGAGACCGTGCGGGTCTTTCAGGCCCTCGAGCCCAGCTGCGTCGGCTGTCACGCCTCGGGCGAGCGCGGCTTCTTTGCCAGCGTCGAAGCCTTCCAGAGCCTGGTCGTCGCCGACGCCCGCTATGT
>JBKJNL010000226.1:0-4302 GCA_046593615.1 Myxococcota bacterium
GTCGCAGGTTTCGTTGTCGTTGATGACGCCGTTGTTGCAGTCGGGCCCGCCTTCGCCTTCGCCTTCGCCGGCTTCGCCCTCGCCTTCGCCCTCGCCTTCGCCCTCGCCCTCGCCTTCGCCTTCGCCTTCGCCTTCGCCTTCGCCTTCGCCCTCGCCTTCGCCTTCACCCTCGGATGCAAAAAAGCCGCGTTCGGGCACGCAGCGGCCGTCGTCGCAGACGAGGTCGTCGCATTCGGCGTCAGCAGCGCAGGGGCGCAGGTACGGGTTGTCAGACGGGAGCGCGCAGCCGGCAACCGCCACGATGGCGCACACGACGACGACACGGGACACAGTCACGCTCCGGGAGAACCGAAGCTTTAGCACGCGGCGACCCTCGTTGCGCGCGTCTCACGACGTCGACGGAGGCAGTCGTCGATCGGCGCGTCGTGTGCGTTGGCCAGCATGGGTGCCTGCCCCTTTTGGGCGGTGACCGCGCTTGGTTCGTTGGGCTGCGCTTGAGGGGCGGGGTGGTGCGTGTTACCGGCTGCGCTCTGCCTGCGTCGTCGTCGTCGTCATCGGAGCCCGAAACATGCGTCGCGCCAAGATCGTCTGCACCCTCGGCCCTTCGTCGGAGTCGCAAGAGGCGATCGAACAGCTCATCCGCACCGGCCTCGATGTCGCCCGCTTGAATTTCTCCCACGGCGATCACGACTTCCACCGCACCCTCGTCAACCGCGTGCGCGCCGCCGCCGTCGCCGTCGGCAAGCCGGTGGCGATCCTTCAAGATCTGCAGGGTCCCAAGATCCGCTGCCTGAAGATGGAGAACGGCGCGGTCGAGCTCAAAGAGGGCGCCGAGACCGTCGTCACCATCGACGACATCCTCGGCACTGCCGAGCGCTTCGGCACCCTCTACAAAGGGCTGCCCAAGGACGTGAAGCCCGGCGAGTTCATCCTGCTCGACGACGGCAACATGACCCTCGAGGTCCTCGAGAAAGACGACCGCGACGTCCGCTGCCGGGTCATCTTTGGCGGCATCCTCAAAGACAAGAAGGGCATCAACCTCCCGAACTCCAACGTGTCGGCGCCTTCGCTGTCGGAGAAAGACATCCGAGACGCCCACTTCGGCGCCGAGGTCGGCGTCGACGCCGTCGCCCTCAGCTTCGTGCGCACGCGCAACGACGTGCGCATGCTGCGGCGCGAGCTGGCCCACGCCAAGTCACGCCCGCTCGTCATCGCCAAGCTCGAGAAGCCCCAGGCCATCGAGCAGCTCGAAGGCATCCTCGAAGAGAGCGACGGCGTCATGGTGGCCCGCGGCGACCTCGGCGTCGAAATGCCGACCGAGCAGGTGCCGACGCTGCAGAAGCTGATCGTCGAAGAGGCCAACCGCCGCGGCAAGGTCGTCATCGTCGCCACGCAGATGCTCGAGAGCATGATCACCGCCTCGCGGCCCACGCGCGCCGAAGCCAGCGACGTCGCCAACGCCGTGCTCGACGGCGCCGACGCCGTCATGCTCTCGGCCGAGACCGCCTCGGGCCGCCACCCGGCTCGCGTCGTCGAGATCATGGCCAAGATCGTCGTCGAGGCCGAGCACAGCATCCGCGCCCGCTACAACCGCCTCGACTTCTTGCTGGCCGCCGAAGCGCAGGACTTCCAGAACGCCGTTGCCCAGGCGGCAGTCCGCGCGGCCCACGAGCTCTCGGCGCGGGCCATCGTCTGCTACTCGACGTCGGGAAACACCGCCCGCCTCATCTCCGACTACCGCCCAAAGGCGCCGGTCCTGGCGCTGGTGCCGACGCCCGCCGAGCAGCGCCGGCTGGCGTTCGCGTGGGGCGTCATCTCCGAGGTCATCGAGCCGCCGCGCTCGTCCGAAGACCTCTTCTTGCGCATCGACGAAACCCTGCTCAAGGCCGGCCGCGCCAAAGACGGCGACGTCGTCATCGTCGTCACCAAGCAGCCGCTGACGTCGACGCAGCGATCGAACACCATGCACCTGCACGTGGTCGGTTCGGCGCGTCCGCTCGGCTGATCCGCGGACATGAAGCGCGGCGTCAGGCCCCTGCGGCTGCTGTGCGCGTGAAACCTGCCGCGTTGAGATGCATCCAAGGCAACTGACACCGCTGAGCGCGCCCCGCTGGGTCGTTGTCAGCCCGCAACCAACGTCACCACACCGCCGTCCAGGCAACCTTTCCCGAACAGGAGTCACCCATGGCCACGACGAAATTCAGAGGCGCCGATGTCCACACCGCCGGCGAGCTGCCGGTGGTGGGGCGGCACGCACCCGACTTCCAGCTGGTGGGCACCGACCTCTCGCCGACGACGCTGAAGACGTTTGAGGGCAAGAAGAAGGTCATCAACATCTTCCCGAGCATCGACACCGGCGTGTGCGCGACCTCGGTGCGCAAGTTCCACGTGCAGGCCGCCGGCAAGGCCAACGTCGTCGTCGTCAACGTCTCCGCCGACCTGCCGTTTGCCCACAAGCGCTTCTGCGCCGCCGAAGGCATCGAAGGCGTCTTCAACCTCTCGACCTTCAAGGGTCCCGAGTTTGGCTTGCTGTGGGGCACGACAATGATCGACGGACCGATGGCCGGTCTGCAGGCCCGCGCCGTGGTCGTCCTCGACGAGAGCAACAAGGTCGTGCACGTCGAGCTGGTCCCCGAGATCACACAAGAGCCCGCCTACGACGCCGCCCTCGCCAAGCTCTGATCGCGGTCGCGCTGAAACGCTGGGGCCCCCGGCCCGCCGATCAGGCGGACCGAGGGCCTCTTCGTTTCACGGTGATCGCGCGCTCAGGGGGCAGGCACCGTCGGTGGGCAGATGTTTTGATCGGCGGGCAGCGAAAAACGGTGTCGTGTCGTCGTCGACGGTGCGCAAGAACGCGATCAGCTGGCGCAGCTCGATCGCGCTCGGCGCGAACGTCGACGAGCCCGCCTTGAGGTGCACCTGAAACGAGCCGGTCGGATCGAGCAGCTGCTCCAGGCTCTCGGCGGCACCGTGGTGCAGGTAGGGCGCGCCCATGCCGATGTTCAGCAGCGACGGAACGCTGAAGCCGTCGACGCCCTGGGCCGCGTTGCCGTTCTGCCGGAGCTCGCCGGCGCCGCGGTTGGCGGGCCCCCGGTTCACGAACGTGTCGACCTTGCGGACCACGCAGGTGTGGCGACCACCGCCCCCGTTGGCGTCGTTGGAGCTGAGCCTGCTCTCGCAGGGCGTCACCAACGTCGGCGCCGTGCGCGCCGAGCGGCTGAAGACCACCGACACGAGCCAGATCTTCGTCAGCGTCGTGAAGTTGCTGTCGAGCACCGGCTGGTCGACGTCGCTGTCGGTGCTGCGGCCGCGCGGCGCGGATGGTCTTCATCTAGCCTCGACGTCGTCCCAATCGTCGGGGACGGCGTTGGCGCGGTCGACGATCCGCGGTTGCCGCCATTGGCAACGCCGAGGTCGACGCGGACGGCGACGTTGGCGTCGGCGTTCAACGCGGTGCTGGTCACGATGGCACTGTCGACGACGGCGCCTCGGCCAGCGACCCAGCTCGACACGTAGAGCACGGCGCCACGGCTTTCACCGCATCCGGAAGCCATGGAACTGTCGTCAGACCGAATCTTGCCTCGCCTGGCGAGCAAGGCCTTCTGCCCTGAGCAACGGCGCGCTCCACCGTGGCGTCGTGATCTGTTTCGTTGCGGTCGAGGGAGATGCGCTCCAGCAACAGAAAACGCCCCTGTTGGGGCGTCTCGGGGGCTTCTCGCCACCGTCGTTCGAATCCAGCCGTCGCGACCCGCGCGAGCCTCAGGCGCCGGCCGGCGTGGCGGGGCTGAGGGGGCGGCTCGTGTAGATCTCGTCGTCGTCACCGGCCTCGTGCTCGTAGCCCTGCAGGCGGGCGCGGAAGAGGCTGCCCAGGCCGGCAAACGCGATGAACAGGATGCCAAGGACGACGAAGAGCAGGGGCCAGGCGATCATGGGGAGACTCCGGAAACAACAGTGGGGCGGAAGAAGGGAAGGGCGGGGACCGTCGGGTCCCGCGCCGAGGACGCTCGGTGGTCAGTGAGCAGGCGCTCGACCCCGCATCGCTCCCATGACCGCGCTGACGATGGCCAGGGCGAGGAAGCCGAAGAACAGAATTTTGGCGATGCCGACGGCGGAGACGGCGATGCCTCCGAAGCCGAAGACCGCGGCGATGAGGGCGAGGACAAAGAAAGCGACAGCCCAGGAAAGCATGGAGAACTCCTTGTTCAAGCCGGCGACACCGCCGTTGCAGGAGTCATTGCACCGCTCGGACCACACTCCGGGTCGGCACGTCTCCAGGCGGCCGCCCGCGTCGTGACGTCGACG
>JBKJNL010000493.1:0-5048 GCA_046593615.1 Myxococcota bacterium
CTTTGCCGCGCGACAGGCGGGCCATCTGCTGCTGGTACCAGGCGATGCCGATGACGTCGTCGAACATGCGCACGCCGATGGAGGCCGGTGGCGGCAGCGCGGCGCTCGCGGTTCCGTCGAGCAGGCGGCGCGGCAGGTCGGGCTCGGCGGCCAGCGGGCGGGCCAGGCCGACGACGTCGACGGCGCCCGAGGCCAGGGCTTCCTCCATGCCGGCGGCGCTGCGGAAGCCTCCGGTCAGCATCAGCGGGGTTCTGGTGACGACCTTGCGGATCCCTTCGGCGTACTCGAGGAAATAGGCCTCGCGGGCCCTGGTCGATGGGCGCGTCGAGTCGCGCGTCGAGTCGCGTGTGCCGCGGCCCATCACCGGGCTCTCGTAGGTGCCGCCCGAGATTTCGAGCAGGTCGATGGCCTCGCGATCGAGCCAGCCGGCGACGGTCATGGCGTCGTCGGCGGAGAACCCGCCGCGCTGGAAGTCGGCGGAGTTGAGCTTCACCGCCAGCGTAAAGCCCGCGCCGCAGGTGGCGCGCACGGCGCGCACGATCTCGAGGACGAAGCGGGCGCGGTTCTCGAGTGAGCCGCCCCACTCGTCGGTGCGCTGGTTCGTCAACGGCGAGAGGAACTGGCTCACGAGGTAGCCGTGGGCGCCGTGGATCTGCACCCCGGCGAAGCCGGCCTCTTGCATCAAGCGGGCGGCGGCGGCGAACTGGCCGACGACGACGACGACCTCGTCGGCGCCGAGGGGCCGGGGTGCGGCGAACAGTCCCGACATCTTCAGGCCCACCGCCGACGGCGACACCGGCGCCTTGTTCAAGGACTTCGGGCTCTGCCGGCCCGGGTGGTTCAGCTGCACCAGCGTCGGCACCGACGACGACTGCGCCCAGCGGGCCAGCGCCCCGAGGTGGCGCGGGTCGGCGACGACGTTGCCGGGCTCACCGAGGTGGGCGGGGTCGATCATGACGTTGCCCGTGATCTGCAGCCCGACGCCGCCGGCGGCGAAGCGGGCGTTGAGCCGGCCGAGGGCTTCGCCGGGCGCGCCGTCGACGTCGCCGAGGGTCTCGCTCATGGCCGCCTTTGCCAGCCGGTTCGCCAGGCGCAGGCCCGAGGGCAGCGTCAACGTCGACGCCAGCAGAGGGGTCGAAGAAGCATCGGACACGCGGACCTCGCATCGAACCAAGCCAACAAGAGATGCTGTGCCCATCGAACCCGTGACACGAAAGCTCAGGCGGTCATTTCGACGTCGACGAGCTCCACCGAGCCGCTCTCGATGGGCGAGCCGAGAAAGGCCGGGGCCAGGGCCACCATCTGCTCGGGCGCGTCGGTGACGAGCAGCCGGTGCACCACCGCCGCTGTCGATGCTGACGTCGCCGCGGAATTCGACGGCGAGCTCGACGGCGGGCTCGACGGCGCTGCCAGCTGCCGCTCGAGCAGCAGGGCCTGCACTTCGACGGCGGTGGCCGCGGCGCCGTCGACGACCTGGGCGCGGGGCCGCAGGTGGGCCAGGGCCTCGCGGATCACGCCGGCCAGCAGCGGGTAGTGGGTGCAGCCGAGCACGACGACGTCGACGTCGAGGGGCAGCGCTTCGAGGTAGCGGGCGGCCACGAGGCGCGGGACCTCGCCGCTCGTCCAGCCCTCTTCGGCCAGGGGCACAAACAGCGGGGCTTTGACGCCGACGACGACGCCGGTGTGGCCGAGGCCCTTGAGCTCGCGCGGGTAGGCCCCCGAGCGGATGGTGCCCGCGGTGCCGAGCACCGCCACCGTCGCCGCCGACGACGACGACGCCAACGCCGCCCGCGCGCCCGGCTCGATGACGCCGACGACGGGGATGGGCAAGTCGTTGCGCAAGGCTTCGAGGGCCACCGCCGACACCGTGTTGCAGGCCACCACCAGCAGCTTGATGTCGGCTTGCTTCACCAGCGTGCGCGCGTTGTTGAGCGCGTACTTGATGACCGTCGCCGACGAGCGCGTGCCGTAGGGAACGCGGGCGGTGTCGCCGAGGTAGACCGTGGGCTCGGCCGGCAATGCCTGGCGCAGCGCCCGCAGCACGGTCAGACCGCCGACGCCGGAGTCGAACACACCGATGGGACGCGGGTCGCTCATGGCAGGTGAACCTCGGCAGCCGGTTGGTGCTTCCGCGAGGGCTGCACAACAGAGGCCCGTGCCCCCGAGTCGGGCCGGCGCTGCCCGACTGCGACACGCTTGAGCTTGCCGGCGGTGTCCGCGCCGGGCTCGCTGCACCTTTCCATTGACGTCGACGTCGACGGCTTCTAACGCCCCGCCATGGCCGCGGCTCCCACCCTGGTGTCCCCTCCGCTCGCGCCGACTGGCGCGCTGGCTGGCGTCGCGCCGGAAGGGAGCGGCTCGCTGCTGGCCCGCTTCGGTGAGACGCCCGAGCTGCGGGTCGAGCGGGCGCTGCAAGACCTGCGGGCCGGCAAAGCCGTCGTCCTCGTCGACGACGAAGACCGCGAAAACGAAGGCGACCTCGTGCTGGCCGCCGAGAAGTGCTCGCCCCAGGCCATCAACTTCATGGCCAAAGAAGGCCGCGGCTTGATCTGCCTGACGCTCACCGACGAGCGCCTGAAGAAGCTCGACCTGCCGCCGATGGTCGACAAGAACACCAGCTCGTTCTCGACGGCGTTCACCGTCAGCATCGAAGCCCGCGAAGGCGTCACCACCGGCATCTCCGCCGCCGACCGCGCCCACACCATCGCCGTCGCCATTGCCGACGACAGCCGCCCCCACGACCTCGTGCGGCCCGGCCACATCTTTCCGCTGCGGGCCCAGCCCGGCGGCGTGCTGGTGCGCACCGGCCAGACCGAAGGCTCCGTCGACCTCGCGCGCATGGCCGGCCTCAAGCCCGCCGGCGTCATCTGCGAGATCTTGAACGACGACGGCACCATGGCCCGGCTGCCCGACCTGTGTGAGTTCGCCGACAAGCACGGGCTCATCGTGTTGTCGGTCGCCGACATCATCGCCTGGCGGTTGAAGAACGAATTCCTCGTCGAGAAGGTCGCCGAAGCCGACGTCGACACCGTGCACGGCACCTTCCGGGCGATCGCTTTTCGCTCGACCGTGAGCATGCCGCCGTCGTCGGCCGGCGGCGCGTCGCGCCCCGAAGAAGCCCTCGTCCTCGTGAAAGGCAGCGACGCCGACCTGGCGCGGCTGGGTGCTGAAAACGGCGGCGCCCCAGACGGCTCGGACGCGCCGCTGGTGCGGGTGCACTCCGGCGACCCGCTGACCGACGTCTTTGGCGGCATCCTCGACAAGGGCGGGCTCATGCTGCACGGCGCCCTGCGCCGCGTCGCGCAAGACCCCGTCGGCGTCATCCTCTACTTGCCAAAGGCCCCCGAGCCCATCGGCTTCGTCGACGCCCTCAACGCCCTCGTCGAGGCCCGCTCGCAGGGCAAGGCGCTGCCCGAGCGCGAGCGCGGGCCCCGCGGCCAGTCGCCCGTCGTGCGCCACTACGGCACCGGCGCCCAGATCCTGCGCAGCCTCGGCATCCGCCGCATGCGCCTGCTGACCAACAACGCGCCTCGGCTGAACGCCCTCAAGGGCTTCGGCATCGAGATCACCGACCAGGTGCGGTTCGAGCAATGACCCGAAAAATCGAAGGAAACCTGATCGCGACCGGCCTCGAGGTCGTCATCGTCGCCTCCCGCTTCAACGGCTTCATCGTCGAGAAGCTGGTCGAAGGAGCGCTCGATGCCCTGGTGCGCCACGGCGCCGACGCCGACCGCCAGACCGTGCTCTGGGTGCCCGGCGCCTGGGAGATCCCGCTGGCCGTGCAGGCCGTCATCCAGAAGCGAAAAGCGCCGGCCGGAAACTTCGCCGTGGTCGCCGTGGGCGCCGTCATCCGCGGCAGCACCGGCCACTACGAGCACGTCGCCGGCGAGGTCCAGAAGGGCATCGCGCAGGTGTCGTGGCAGACAGGCGTTCCTGTCGGTAATGGCGTGCTGACGGTCGAGAGCCTCGAGCAGGCGATCGAGCGGGCGGGCACAAAGATGGGAAACAAGGGCGCCGAAGCCGCGCTGGCTGTCGTCGAGATGGTGAACGTGTTGAAGGGATTGGGCTGAAGAATGGGCATCCGCCGACAAGCGCGTGAGTGCGCGCTCCAAATCGTGTTCCAGCTCGACACCTGGCCGAGCCCGCGCGTCGAAGACGCCGACGACGCCGTGGCCCGGTTCTTCGAGAACTTCGACGCGCCCGACGACAAGGCGCGCTCCCTGGCCACCGCGATGGCCCGGGGTGTGACCGAGAAGCGGGCCAAGCTCGACGAGACGCTGCAGAAGCACTCGCCGCGCTGGAAGGTCTCGCGCATGGCGATGGTCGACCGCAACATCCTGCGCGTCGCCGCCTGGGAGCTCTCGACCGACCTCGAGACCGAGGCCGCCGTCGTCATCAACGAAGCCGTCGAGATCGCCAAGCGCTACGGCGCCGAGCAGTCGGGCGCCTTTGTCAACGGCATCCTCGACGGCGTCGCCCGCGAGCTCGAGCGCTTGCCGGCGAAGTAGCCGACCGTGGCCCGCGTTCCGCCTCCGCGCGACTCGCTGCAGGGCCGCCCGGCTGGCGCTTCGTCGTCGTCTCCGCCTGCAAAGGCGGGCGGCGCCGGGGCGCCTGCGGCCGGGTCGTCCCCGTCGGCAGGGTCCACTTCCGCCGGGTCGACGTCGCCTGGGTCGACTTCCGCAGGGTCGACCCTGCCGCCGTCGCCTGGGTCGACGTCGCCTGGGTCGACGTCGACGGGCTCGGGTCCCGTGGCCCGGGCCGCCGCCCTGCAGCCTCCTGTGGCCCGCCCCGCTGGCACCACCCAGCCCCCCATCCGCGCCGACGACGCCCAGGTGCGCGTGCTGGCCGGCCGCACCGGCTCGCGCCTGCTGGAGCCCACCCTGGCGGCCCTCGACGCCCTCGACGTCGACTCCGTGGTCTGCGGCGTCTGCACCGACGTCCGCCCGCTGGGTGGCCTGCTGGGCATGATCGATTGGCGCCTGTGCGGTCGGCTCTCGCGGCTGCTCGCCGACGGCACCATCACCGGCGCCGACGGCGAAAAAGTGCTG
>JBKJNL010000570.1:0-4132 GCA_046593615.1 Myxococcota bacterium
GAGCGATCCCCTCCGGAGCGGTCCCCTCCGGAGCGGTCCCCTCCGGAGGGGACCGCTCCGGAGGGGACCGCTCCGGAGGGGATCGCTCCGGCGGGGATCGCTTCGGCAGCGACGGCAAAAACGACGGCGTCGTCTTTGGCGTCATCGCCAGCGACACCGAGCCCTTCTGCGCCGATTGCGATCGCCTGCGCCTCTCGGCCGCTGGCCGCGTGCGCGGCTGCCTCTACCAGCCCGGCGGCCTGCCCCTGGGCGCGGCCCTGCGCGAGGGCGCCAACGATGGCGCGCTGGGCGCGTTGCTCGACGCGGTCCTCGACGACAAGCGCAGCCACCACCCGCTGGCGCAGCTGCCGCGCCGGCCGTTCTCGATGGCCGACGTCGGGGGCTGATCGGCGCCCCGATCGACGCCTGAGCGGCTGCTGCTTCGCTCCAGCGCGATGAAGAAAAACCGCAACCAGATGGTTGCGGTTTTTTTCAGCAGGTGTTGGTTCGCCGTCCGCTACTCGGCGTCGGGCGCGACGCGCGCGCGCAGCACCGGCAACGTCGACGACGGCACGAAGTCGAGGAACTTGCGCGCGGTCTCGAGCAGCCCCTTGCCTTCGACGGCGGCCAGCTCGCCGAAGCCCGCGGCCAACGACGACAGCAGCTGGGCGTCGCCCAGACGCGTGAGGGCCGCGGTGAGGTCGGGCGAGAACGCTTGCGCCTGGCGCACGCGGGCGTCGGTCTGGGCCCCGAGGAAGTCGGCCTCGAGGCGCTGGCGGGCCGTCAGCTCTTTGAGCTGCTCGGCGTTCTCCTGGGCCTGGGCCTGCAAACGCACCCCGCGCAGCTCGGCGTCGATCTGGGCGGTGGCGACGTCGGCGCGGCCTTTTTCGGCGAGCAGCTTGCTGCGCTGCTCGAGGCGCCGTCGCTCGGCCTCGTGGGTCTTTTCTTCGAGCTCGCTCTCGAGCGCGCGGGCCAACAGGCGCGTCTGTTGGTCTTCGACCAGCAGCAGGCGGGCGATGGCCTCGGTGCGCGTCTTGTCGAGCAGCGCGGTCTCGCGGCCTGCGACCTGCACAGCCGAGCGCACGGTCTCGTGCTGGGCTTCGTCGAGCAGGGCGCGGACCTCTTCGTCGACGACGTCGAGGCCGTGGACCTCGACGTCGAACACGCGCATGCCGTTTTCGCTGAATGCCAGGCCGCGGCGCCCTTCGGGGCCCTTCTCGCCCAGGATGCCGTCGCGCACGATGTCGGCGAGCTGTTCGCGCAGGGCGCGGATGGTGGTCTTGCGGGCCCGCGCCTTGAGCATCGAGCCGGCGTGGTCGCACAACAGCTTCACGTAGTTGTCGACGACGAACCAGCGCTGGTCACTGCCGGCGTCGGCGTTGGCGTCCGCTCCTTCGCCGGCGCCCGGGCCCGAGCGGCCCTGCAGCGGGAAACCCGTCGTTGCGGCCTCGAAGCTGACCCGCCAGGTGACCCGCACCCGGGCGGCGACGAGGTCGGCGGAGACGACATCGACGACGTCGGAGACCTGGTTGCCGGCGACCTTGAGAAACGCCGTCGACAACAACCGCGCCGTCGACTTCGGCGTCCCCGTCGACAACGTCAGCGACTCGAGGCTCTCGTCGAAGCCCAGCAGGATCGTCTGCGGCCCGACCACGACGCGGCGGTGACCGCGGCGATCCTTCACGCACACCGCGTAGCCAGACCAGACGTCGACCGAGACCGCGCCGTCGTACTTGGTGTCGAGCACCAGCACCGCGGGCTTCTCGAAGCCGCGGGCGAAGCTGTCCATGCCCTCGTGCGTCGACGTTGACGTCGATGACGAAGACGCTGCCACCGGCTTCGGCGGCGCCGCCGCTCGAGCCGTCGACGTCGTCAACGACACGCCGCGCAGGGCCCGATTGACGGCGAGGGCGTCGTCGTTGGCGGGGAAGAGCAGCTGGCACTCGCGATCCGAGAGCGCGCGGCGGACGATGACGTCGGTGCGCGGGTCGGCGAGGAACATGCGCGGGCCTTGCACGAGGCGGACGCCGCCGCCGTCCTTGTCGAGCACGTAGCGGCCTTCGCCGTCGGGGATGGCGACGGCGTGGTGCACCTCGCTGCCGTTGTGGGCCTTGATGATCGCGTGCTCGTCGCGCGGGAAGTACAGCCGCGTCTTTTCCCCGGTCAGAAACAGCTCGTCGCCCTCGGCCAGGGCCACGCCGTCGCCGTCGACGTAGGGCGCGGTGACCTTCAGGTGCAGGCCGGTGGTCGGCGACAGCTCGATGGCGCGAAAGCGTGTGCGGCCGCGGTCGTCAACGAAGCGCTCGTCGGGCTCGGGAAACACCACGGCCTCGCCGCGCACGACGCGCTTCTTGCCGTTCTCTTTGGCGAGCACGCAGTACTCGAGGCGCTGCAGGGTGACGGCGTCGCGCACCAAGCGGCCGTCGCTTGCGGTGGCGACCTCGACGCCGTCGGGCGGGATGTAGAAGCCGGTGCGGTCGCCGGGCACGACGATCTTCTGACCGACCTCGAACAGCGGCGCTTCAGCGGGCAACAGCGGCCGGCCGAGCACGCCGGCAGGATCTTTGGCGGCCAGCTTCGCGTCGTGGATGACGACGACGAGGTACTGGCTCGACTGCAGGCGGTGGCCTTCGACGACGCGGGCCATCTGTCCGGGCCAGAGCGCGAAGCTCGCCGGGCCGCGCACGATGACCTTCTTGCCGACCTGCAGCTCGGCGAGCCCCGAGGCCGCACCGGGTCGCGGGTGGCCGTTGTCGTGGGCCGGGTTCTTCAACACCAGGTACCAATTCTCCGGCGCCGTCGCGAAGAGCTGGATGGCCGACGACAGCTCGTCGGCGTGGACGAAGCGCTTCTGCAGCTCGTCAAAGACGACGGGCTGATCGGTCTGCGCCAGCGACGTCTTGTTGGGACCGACGTAGCAGCCGATGTGGCCCTTGGTGGTGTCGAGGACCCAGGCGTATTCGTTGGGCGCAAGCACGAGCTCTCGCTCGCGCGGCAGGCGGCGTTCATCCATGGCGGCTGCTCCGTCGTCGACGTCGTTGGTCGAGGGTTGGTTGGTGCCGCGGTGAAAAGCACGGCGCGGGCCAGGCAATCGGTGCGCGACTGAACGCGACCCAACGCGACCCGATGCAACCCGATGTGGATCGAGCGCTCACGAGCGGGCAGCTGCGCCGCCCCCTGCACCGAACCAGCACCGCACCAGCACCGAATCAGGGCAGACGAGCACCGCTCCGCGTCGACGGGGTCGCGGCCATCCGTGACGTCAGCCCGTGACGTCAGTGGCGTCGAGCGAGCAGCCGGTCAAAGGGGTCGACGTCGACGCCGACGTCTTGCAGTGACTTGCCGCCGCGGATCGGCGCGGTGGACATGGTCGAGCCCGCGGGGCCGCGGTGCATGCTGGCCAGGCGAGCGCCGCCGACGTCAACCCACTCTTCAAAGGTGGTCTCGAAGCCGCGCACGGGCAGCGCCTGCACCCACATCTTCCAGCGCGTGGGCAGGCCGTTGTCGTCGACGAAGAAGAGGTAGGTGTCGCCGGGCGTGACGCCGCCGTTGTCGTAGCGCAGCACCAGCGCCCGATGGCCGTCGAAATTCACCAGCTCGCGTTGCGCGCCGTTGTTGCGAAAGGTCGCCATGGGGTTGAGCCAGAAGGTGTCGTTGATGAACCCGCTCCAGGCGTCTTGCAGGCGGCCCTGGCTCTGGCTGACGTCGACGTCGTGGCCGTCGCTGTCGATGACGAAGCCGCCGCGGTCCCAGGTGTCGATCAGCACCGTCCCCTGGTCGTCGACGAGCCGCACCAGGCCGCGGGTGCGATCCCACAACCAGCTGCGTCCGCCGCGAAAGGTGAACGAGACGACGCCGACGTCTTTCCAGGCCTGCTGCCCGGTGGCGGTTTCGATGGCCGTGGCCAGCTCTTCGGCGGCCGGGCCCGGGGTGCCGCGCGGCGCGCTGGCGCAGCCCATCGACAGCGACGCGGCGACGCAGGCGACTACGACGACGACAACAGGCCAGGTGGTCTGCTTCACGGGACGTCCTTGGCAAACAGCCAGTGCAGCTGGGTATCGGGGCCCAGCTCGTCGATGATGTGGCGGCGGAAGCTGCGCTTGATGCGGGTCGCGAGCTGTCCCATGCGCTGCTTGGAGACGCTGTAGCGGGC
>JBKJNL010000334.1:0-3117 GCA_046593615.1 Myxococcota bacterium
AGAGAATCATTCTTCTTCAGCTGCGCCTGCAGGAAGTCGACGACGCGCTCGAAGGGGTCGAAGCCAAAGGCCTGGGCGATGGACGGCCGCAGGTTGCTGTTGGCGTTGACGTCGTAGAACACGCGGCGCCCTGGTCGCTGCGTCGTCGCTGGCGTCTCGAGGTATTCGATGCCGCCGACGTCGAGCTTCGCGGCCTGCACGATGCGCCGGGCGGTGGCCACGGCGTCGTCGGGCACCTCGGGGAACGGAAAGAATTCCACGGGCTTGACGGGCTCGGCGGTCAGCATCGGGATGGCGCAGGCGCCCGCGTTGCCGTCGTCGGGGTTGCACACCGGCGCCGGGCACAGGTTGAAGCGGCCGTGGGTCACGACCCGCATCGCGTAGAGCAGCTCACCGCCGAGGAACTCGAGGCGCACGATGCCGCGCGTCGGATCGTGGGGCAGGTACTCCTGCAGCAGGAACAGGTGGTCGGGCTCCCAGATGTGCGCGTCGGCAAAGGCGCGTTCGACGTCGACGAAGCTGTCGACGACGCTGATGCGGGCGCCGCTGCCACCCTGCTCGGGCTTCAACAGCGCCGGCCATCCGATCTCATCAGGCGTGCCCTCGGCGCGGGACAGGCGCTCTTGCAAGGCCGGCAAGCTGTTGAACGTCAGCGACTTCGGGTGGTCGATGCCGAGGGTGCGCATCAGCGCGTTCTGCGCCGTCTTTGACAGCTCAAACGCAAAGACGTCGGCGCCGTTCAACACGCGCGCACCCCCGCTTTCGGAGAGCTGCCACTGCAGCTGCCGCAGATAGGCGAGACCAAGGGGCACAGCGCGGGTGTTGCCGCGCACATAGGCGCTCGGGCTGGCCTGGTTGAAGTAGAGCCTGGCCCGCGGGACGTCGTGGTCGCCAAAGGCCGCGCTCTTGAGATCGAAGGGCGCCCACGACACACCGCGCCGGGTCAGGGCCTCAAACAGCGGCGTCTGCCACTCGGGGTGCTCGTGGATGACGACGACGTCGACGTCGACGTCGACGGCATGCTTGCCACCGCCGTTTCTTGCGGCGCTGACTGCGCCGCTCACAGCGGGACGCCGAGGCCCTCGACGCGCAGCACGCGGTCGCCGATGAAGTCGACGGCGTAGAGGCTGCCGCCGTCGGGGCTGACGCGGATGCCCATCAGGCCGCCCTCGGCGATGTCGAGATCGAGGGTCTCGAGCAGGTTGCCGCCGAGGTCATAGGCGCTGATGCGCGAGGTGAGGTTGTCGGCGACGAACAGCACGCCGTTGTGCAGGGCGATGCCCGACGGCGCCTGCAGCCCCTCTTCGCCTGCCGCGGCGTCGGCGCCGGCGACAAATGTTGTCCAGGTGGCGCCCTCGGACTCCTGCACCGACGTCTCGAATCCGGCGAATTCGCTGACCTGCAACGCGGTGCTGGCGTCGAGGACGGCGACGCGGGCGTTGCCGGTGTCGGCGACGTAGAGCAGCTCGCTGTCGTGGTCGTAGACCATGTGCGACGGCACGTCGGCGACGTAGGCGACGTCGACGTCGACGAAGCGCTCGACGCTGCCGTCGCCGTGGAAGTCGAAGCCCGGGCCGTGATCGGTCTTGAAGTCGTAGCGGGCGATGGTGTTCGTGAGGCCTTCAAAGACGAAGTAGACGTTGGCGTCGACCCAGGCGATGCCCATGCACAGCGGCGTCTCGTGCATCATGTCGAGGTGCGAGCCGAGGTCGAAGCCACGGTTGTCGGTGACCGCCTCGGGGTTCGACACGGCAAAGACCGCCGGGTCGGCCGACCACAGCGCGGGGCCGGTGAAGTCGTTGGCGGGCTCTCGGCCGTCGTAGGTGTTGCGCGACTCGCCGCACGTGCCGAACTTCATGCCGGGGGCGAATGACATCGCCGCGACCTCTTCCATGAAGTGCAGCGCGTAGGGATCTTTGCGGCGCAAAGACGCCTGGGCATCGGTGCCGACGTCGGAGACCGTGATGGTGGCGTCGTCGGTGCGGTTCTGCACCCACAGCTCGCCGGCGACCTCGGGATTGAAATCGAGATCGCGCGGCCCGAGCAGGCCGTCGTCGCCGTCGAGCACGACGCTGACGGTGACGTCGCTGAACAACGTCGGCGTCGGCTCATCGACGGGCGGTGGCTCGACGGGGCAGCCGGCCAGGCCCCCGAGAGCAAGCGTCGAGAGCGTCGCGAGCGTCGAGAGGCGGGTCGAGAGGCGGGTCTTGAGGCGGGTCTTGAGGAGGGTGAGCAGCGGGAGACGGTGCATGGTCACTTCCGGGTGCGGGCCTGCGTCTGGTATCGGGCAGCAAAACGCCGACGACAACGGCCTGTTTGTCGTCGCTGCTGACCGGGAGGCCCCGCCTTGGCCCGGCGGAAAAACAACGCAGAGCGATGCGTCAAGGACGCCGGCCCCCGCAGCGGCTGTGCATCATGAAGCCGCAGCCAAGGTCGGCGGCGCTGCCGGAGACGATGCAGCCGACGTCGCCGGATCCTCCAGCTTTGCCCGCGGAACGATGCGCACCGTCCGCACGCTCCGCACCGTCGCGTCGACGACGACCAGGGTCGGACCCGCCGGCAGCTCGACGCGCTCACCCTTGCGCGGGATGTGACCGGCGTAGGCCAGGCAGGCGCCGGCCACCGTCGTCCAGCCCTCTTCCTCGGGGAGGTTCAGGTTGAGGCTGCGGTTGATGTCGCGCACCGGCGTCCAGCCGGCGACGATGGCGCTGCCGTCGGGCTCGAGCTTCAACAGGCCGCCGCGGATCTTCACGTGCTCCGACAGCATCTCGCCGACGAGCTCTTCGACGAGGTCTTCGCGGGTCAGCAACCCCGCGGTGCCGCCGTGCTCGTCGACGACGATGGCCAGGTGCGCCGCGCGCCGCTGCAGCTCCTTCATCACGTCGATGGCCTTCATCGAGTCGGGGATGAACACGATGGGCCGCAGCAGCCCCCGCACGGTCTCGCCGCTGCGCGTGTACGCGTCGCGCACCGAGATGTAGCCGGCGACCTGATCGAGCCCGGGGCCGTCGTGGACGACGACGCGCGAGTGCCCCGACAGCGCGAACAACTGGCGCAGCTCGTCGTTGGTCGCCGTCATCGGCAGCGAAACGATGCGGCTGCGCGAGACCATCAGGT
>JBKJNL010000278.1:0-16849 GCA_046593615.1 Myxococcota bacterium
GTCATCATTCCCGAGCTCTACGAAGCCCTCGAGATGCCGCTCGAGGCCCGCCCGATGATCTTCGTCGCGCCGCGCGCTCTCGCCGACCACGCCGACCAGGCGCCGCCTGACAACGCCAGCGAAGCCAGCAGCGAGATGCCCGGTGAGATGCCCGGTGAGATGCCCGGTGAGATGGACGCGACGACCAAGACGCTCATCCCGACGTCGCCATCGTCCGAGCAGCCGCTGCCCGACGGCGCTCCCGTCGACCTCGACGCCGAAGTCACCACCAAGATCGCCCGCGCCCCGGCGCTCGGCGACGCCCACGGCCCCACGGTGCCGCCCAACGCCGAGGCCCGCCGCGCCCGCTTCCACGCCGTGCTGGCGTCCCTCGACGCAGTCCGCGGCCGCGAAGCCGACATCACGTCGGCCGTCGCCTTTGCCGCGCTGCTGCTGCCGGTGTGGGAAGCGTTCGAGCTGTCGACGACGTCGTTCGACGCCTGGTGGTCCACGACCGCCGAGCGCTGGATCGAGCGACTGCGCTTCACGCGCCACGACAAAGAGCGCGTGCCCCAGCTCTTCCAGGCCCAGCTCGACCTGGCCCCCGAGAAGCGCCGGGGCCAGCACGCCCGCGGCGTCGTCTCGCGGCCCTCGTTTCGTGAAGGGCTGCTGCTGCTGATCGTGCGTCTGCACAGCGCCGCCAAGCCCCTCGATGAGGTGGCGCTCTGGAAGGCGGTGGCCCGCGCCCACGGCGCCAACTACGCGCTGCCGCGCATCGAGAAGAACCGCATGCGGGCGGCCGGGCGCGCCGGCGGCGGCGGCGCCGGTGGCGGCGGACGCGACGGTCGTCGAGGTCGCGATCGCGATCGCGGCGGCGGCGGCGGTGGCGGCGGTGGCGGGCGCGGTCGTGGCGGCGGCGGCGGTGGCGGTGGCGGCGGTGGAGACCGCGGTCGCGGCGGCGGACGCGGACGACGCTGAGCGACGCGCGCGATGACGTCGACGAAGAGGGGGAGCGCTGCTTCCCCTTTTCTTTTCCGTTGTTCCTTTCCGCTGGTCCTTTCCGCTGGGCGTTTCACCGTTTCCTCGACGTGCGCGGGGTGGGTCGACGGCTCCAACACGCGTTGACGGGCCGTGGCGACGTCGGCAGCACCTGGAATGGCCCGCCGCACCACCACCATCACCGACGCCGTCGACGACTACATCGCGGCGCTGACGCCGCCGGAGCACCCGGCGCTGGCGACGCTGCGGGCCACGACGGCGCGGCTCGGCGGCCCGGCGGCGATGCAAATCAGCCCCGGCCAGGCGCAAGCGATGTTGGTGTTGCTGAAGCTGGTCGGCGCCACCCGGCACCTCGAGGTCGGTACCTTTACCGGCTACAGCGCCGCCGCCGTCGCGCTCGCCGGCGTCGACGTCGTCACCTGCGACATCAACGCCGAGTGGACGGCCATCGCCCAGCACGCCTGGCAGTCCGCCGGCATCGCCGATCGCGTCTCCCTGCAGCTGGCGCCGGCGGCGTTGACGCTCGACGCGCTCATCGCCGAGGGACAGAGCTTCGACAGCATGTTCATCGACGCCGACAAGACCGGCTACGACGCCTACTGGGAGCGCGGGCTGCATCTGGTGCGGCGCGGGGGCGTCATCCTCGTCGACAACACCCTGTGGAACGGCAAGGTCGTCGTCGACACCGACGACAGCGCCGACACCCGGGCCATCCGCGATCTCAACCGCAAGATCGCCAGCGACGTCCGCGTCGACGCCGTGCTGCTGCCGGTCGGCGACGGTCTCACGGTGGCTCGTCGCCGCTGACGAGCCGCGAAGTGGAGCAGCGGCAGCCACGGCGCTAACGTCGTCGTCGTCGTGCGCGCCGCTCTCATGCCCTTTGTGTTCGTTCTGTTCGCCGCCGCTGCGGTGCGCGCCGAGCAGCGCCTGTGGATCTGGTTCGACGACGACGGCACGCCCAACATCTCCGATCGCCGCGACTCGCCCGACGCCGAGCCCTTCCGCATCGGCACGTTCGACGAGGTGGCGCTGCGCCAGCAGAACGATCCCCACCGCGGCCTCGGCGGATTCAGTGGCGGCTTCGGCGGGCGGCGCGACGGCGACAGCGCCGCCCCGCGCGTGCCCGGCGACGTCTTTGCCCTCGCCACCGAGATGGCCAAGAAGCACAAGGTGCCGCGGGCGCTGTTGCTCGCCGTCATCGGCATCGAGAGCGGCTTCAAGCAAGGCGCGCGCTCGGGCGTCGGGGCCCGTGGGTTGATGCAGCTCATGCCGGCCACGGCCGCCGACCTCGAGGTCGACGCCGACGATCCGCGCCAGAACGTTGACGGCGGCGCGCGCTACCTGGCCTGGCTGCTGCGCCACTTCGGCGACGAGCGCCTGGCCCTCGCCGGCTACAACGCCGGCCCCGGACGCGTGAAGCGCGCCGGCAACCGCGTGCCCGCCATCCGCGAAACCGTCGCCTACGTCGACAACGTCCGCTCCTTGCGCGACGCCTTTGCCGCCGCCGGGCTCTGACGACGTCGATGTAGGCCCGACTCGCATCGTCCCGAAGACGGAGGCCGATCGCCGGCGGCGCCCGAGCGGGCTGCAAGTTCTGCCGCTACTGTGCGCCCTACAACGACACCGACTCGCCGCCCCCGGAGCACACCCATGCGCGCCCTGCTGCCCTGCCTCCTGCTCGCTGCTGCCGCCGTCGTCGGCTGCGAAGGAGCACCCGCCAACGAGGGTGAAGGCGAAGGCGCCGACGAGGGCGAAGGCGAAGGCGGCGAGGGCGAAGGCGAAGGCGCCGAGGGCGAAGGCGAAGTCGCCGAAGGCGAAGGCGAAGGCGGCGAAGGCGAGGGCGAAGGCGAGCCCCCCGTCGACGGCTTCGACGTCACCCTCGACGTCACCAACCTCGAGCCGAGCCTGCGGACCCGCTACCGCGCGTTCGCCGCCGACGCCTGCGAGGTCGTGCAGGGCTGCGTCGGCGCGACCGGCAACCGCGCGCTGCTCTCGGTCGACATCGTCTTGCGCAACGCCGGCTCCGTCGACGTCGCTTCACCGACGCTGGAAGCGGCCTCGTGCGGCGGCGATCACGCCGTCGGCCTGATCACCGCCCGCCTCGTCGACCGCACCGGGGCTGTGGCGCTCGAGCGCGACCTCGACATCGCCACCTTTGCCACCCTCGGCTCGGGCGCGACGACGGCGCTGACCGCCGGCCCCTGCTCGCTGCTCGACATCACGAGCGTCGCCGCCGGCGACTACGAGCTCGAGCTGGCCCTGCACAGCGAGCAGCTCGCCGGCTCCGGACAGATCGACGTGCGCACCGACAACGACGTCGTCAGCGTCCCCGTCGTCGTCGTCGCCGGCCTCGACTGCCCGGCCACCGCCAGCGTCTGCGGCGGCGTGTGCTGCCCGCAGAACACCGCCTGCACCGACGGCAAGTGCGCCCTGCCCGACCTCTCGGTCAACGAGCAAGCGCTGTTCGACACCATGCAGGTCGTCGAGGCCACGTTCTCCGAAGACAGCTGCGAGATCGAAGAGGGCTGCGTCGACGCCGCCGGCGACCGGCGCATCCTGCGGTTCTCGACGACGACGCCCAACAAGGGCAACGCCGACCTCGTCATGGGCCGCCCCGTCGACCGCCCCGACCTGTTCAGCTTCTCGGACTGCCACGGCCACTTCCACTTCGACCAATACGCCGACTACCGGCTGCTCGACGTCGACGGCAACGTCGTCGCCCGCGGTCACAAGCAGGCTTTTTGCCTCATCGATCTGCAGCGCCTGGGCACCGAGTTTCCCGACGCGCGCCGCCAGGGACAGTTCGAGTGCTCGCTCAACGGCTCGCTGCCCCAGGGCATCTCGGTGGGCTGGGCCGACACCTACAACTCCGAGCTGCCCTGCCAGTGGGTCGACATCACCGACGTGCCCGAGGGCGACTACACGCTTGAAGTGCACGTGAACCCGCAGCACATTTTTTCCGAGCTCGACTTGATGAACAACGTCGCGCGGGTGCCGGTGCGCGTGCCCGCCGACCCGAACCGCTGCCAGCCGACGTCGGCCGCCGAGCTCTGCCACAACGCCAAAGACGACGACTGCAACGGTGCCGTCGACGACGGCTGCGCGCCCATCGCCGACGCCGACGCCTGCGACAACGGCTTCACCATCGACGGCTCGGGCCTCGTGCTCGGCGAAATCGTCGCCGGCAACACCAGTGATTCGGCGCCCTCGTGCGGTGACACAGGCGGCGGCGAATTCGTCGTCCACTTCAACGTCGCCGCTGACAGCACCATGTACCTGTCGACCTACGGCAGCGAGATCGACACCACGCTGTCGGTGTTCCGCGGCGCCGACTGCCAGCCCGCCGACGAGCAGTTCTGCGTCGACGACGGCTGCGTCGACCGCGGCGGCGCCGGCGGCGCCCACTTCCTCGGCGACATGACCGGCGCGGCCTACACCGCCGTCGTCAAGGCCAAGAACCCGGCCGACCTCGGCCGCGTGCAGCTCAAGATTCAACACGCTGGCTGCAACACCGCGCGCTTCCTCGCCGACGCCGGCGACGCCGGCGACGTCACCAGCGACGTCGACGAAAACGGCGTGCGCGACAACACCGCGCCCACCTGCCTCGACACCTGCAACACCGGCGGCCGCGACGAGCAGTGGTATTTCGCCACCTGCCCGGGCCCGACCGACATCCGCTTGACGACGTGCGGCCCCGGCGTGGCCGAAGGCCAGGTGGCCCCCGGCGAAGACGGCACGTTCTTCGACAGCCTCATCGAGATCCGAAACGGCGGCTGCCTCGGGCCGCCGGTGCGCGACGCTTGCGACGACGACGTTCGCACCGGTCAGATCCGCTGCTCGGAGATCGTGATGCCCCTCGCAGGCCTCGGCGCCGGCGACGGCCTGTGGTTCGCCCTCGTCGACGGCTGCGGCCCACAAGACGGCAACGGTGTGCAGGGCGGCTACGAGCTGCACCTCGAGCAGAACTGAGCGGGTGACGTCGTGAGGCGGGGTGCGGCGGGCGGCGCGATCCCGTATGGCGGTGGCGTGCCCGCGCCTGCGCAATGTTCAGCTGACCTCGAGCGACGCTCATGACGGTGCTCGTGACCTGTGGCCACACCCGGGCCGGCCTGGCCGCGGTGAGAGCGCTCGGGCGGGCCCACGTCGCCGTCGCCGCCGCCGCGCCGATGCGGCCCGCCCTGGCCCTCTGGTCGCGCTACGCGACGTCGACGCTGCTGTTGCCCGACGCCGAGCAGGAGGCCCGCCGCTTCGCCGCCGCGGTGGCCGACGAAGCCTCTGGCCGCGGCGTCGTCTGCGCCCTGGCGGCCACCGACGGCGCGCTGTGGGCCTTGTCGCGCTGGCGCTCGGCGCTGCCGCAGACGGCGCAGGCGGCGCTGCCGCCCCACGAAGCCGTCGTCGCCGCGCTCGACCGCCAGGCTCTGCATGATCGCGCCCGCTCGCTCTCGTTGCCGTGCATGCCGACGTGGCGCGTGGCCCGCAGCGACGACGTCGAGCCCACGCTGCTGAAGCTCGGTAAGCAGACCGCGGTCACCCGCTCGGCCGAAGGACGCTTCACGGCCCTGGTGCGTCCCCTGGTGCCCTGGGTCGAGCGCGAAGACGGCACCCGGCGCGTGCCCGCGGCGATCCCCATCGAGACCATCGGTGAGTTGCGACGGCTGCTCTACGACCGCGAAGACCTCGCCGGCGGGTCGCTGATCGAGCCGCGGCCCCCGGGCAGCTACCTGGGCTACGGCGCCGTCGTCGACGACGGCCGCGTCGTCGCCGAGGTCTTCCAGGAGCGTCTGCGAGAGCGTGGCGACCTGTCGGGAGTCTCGACCCTGGCGCGCACCATCGCCGTCGACGACGACGTCCGCGCCGTCGGCCGGGCCCTGCTCGAAGGCTTGAAGTTCCATGGCGCGGCCCTGGTCGAGCTGTTCCGCGGCGAAGACGGCGTCGTGCGTCTGGTGAATTTGATCCCGCGTCTGTGGGGATCGGTGGGGCTGTCGATCCAGGCCGGCGTCAACGTGCCGCTGCTGACCTTGCGGCTCGCGCGCGGCGAAAAGATGCACGGCGGCCTCGTGGCAAAGCCCGGCAAGGTGTGGCGCTGGGTGGTCGGTGACCTCGAGGTGCTGGCCCAGCGCGCCGGACGCCTGGCCTCGCGCGTCGAAGGCCGCGGCGTCATCCGTGGCCGCGCCGAGGGCCTGAAAGAGCTGCTCGACGTGCGCGACCTGGTGCGCGCCCGGCCCGACGTGTTCGACCTCGACGACCCGCTGCCCGGCGCGCTCGAGCTCAGCCAGCGCGTCGAAGAAGCCCGCGCCGCCGGTCGCTACTGAGGCCAGCCGTTCGATCACACGCCGCCCGCCGCGACGAACACGACGAACGCGACGAACGCGACGAACGCGACGATGACGACGACGGCACGCGCTGGAGCGCGGCCACAAGACATTTGCGCTTTCGACGTCGACGTGGTCGATAACGACGACACGCTCAGGCCCTCGTACCGCCTGCGCAATCTGGAGCCAGACATGTCGATTTCCGTGGTCCTCCCCGATGGCAACAAGCGCGAGCTTCCAGACGGGGCCACCAGCCTCGACCTGGCCAAGAACATCTCGCCGAAGCTGGCCGAGGTCGTCGTCGTCGCCCGCGCCGACGGCACCGTGCAGGACCTGCGGGTCCCGCTGAAAGATGGCCAGAAGGTCGAGCTGTTGAAGGTCGACACCCCCGAGGGGCGTGACACCTTGAACCATTCGGCCGAGCACGTTCTTGCTGCTGCCGTTTGCCGCATTTTTCCGGGAACCAAGGTGACCATGGGTCCCAAGACCCACGGCGAAGAATTCTACTACGACTTCGACGCCGGCCGCTCGTTCTCGCCTGACGACCTCGAGAAGATCGAAGTCGAGATGAAGAAGATCATCGAAGAGAAGATGCCTTTCGAGCGCGTCGAGGTGTCAAAGAAAGACGCCTTTGCCCAGTTCGACAAGCTGGGTCAAAACAACGACTACAAGGCCGAGATCCTCAGCTGGATCCCCGAAGACAACGTCACCCTCTACATGAACGGCGGCTTCGTCGACCTGTGCCGCGGGCCGCACCTGCCGCACGCCGGCTTCATCAAGGGCTTGAAGCTGACGGGCGCGTCGGCGTCGTACTGGCGCGCCGACAACACCAAGCAGTCGCTGCAGCGCGTGCGTGGCATCGCGTTCCCGAAGCAGGCCGAGCTCGACAAGCACCTGCACACCCTTGAAGAGGCCAAGAAGCGCGACCACCGGCGGCTCGGCAAAGAGCTCGAGCTGTTCCTGGTCTCCGAGCGCTACGACGACCACAGCTATCTCGAGAGCGAAGAGATCGACCTCTACATCGGCGTCGAAGCCGACGCGCCCGTCGACCGCATGCTCGTCGAGCGCGTGCTGGCCGCGGCCGCCGATCAGTTCCCCGGCCGCAAGATCCGCCAGACCGTGAAGATGGCGCCGGCGCCCGCGCCGAAGCAGGCTGTCGGCGACGTCAAGATCCGCGGAGCCATGAGCTCCGACCAGCGAAAGGCAATCGAAGGGTTGCTCGTCATGGACGGCCCTGAGACTGGCACCGCCATCAAGATCACCGTCAACGTCGAGCCGCACTACACCGAAGAGGTCGGACCCGGCCTCGTGATGTGGCTGCCCAAGGGCGGACGCCTGCGCTCGATCATCGAAGAACAGTGGCGCAAGATGCACTTCGATGGTGGCTATGAGGTCGTCTACTCTCCGCACATTGCCAAGGCAGATTTGTGGAAGGTCTCGGGCCACTGGAACTTCTACAAAGAAGGCATGTTTTCGCCGATGTCGGTGGACGGCCACGACTACGTCTGCAAGCCGATGAACTGCCCGTTCCACGTGCTGATGGTGAAGAGCCGGGCCCGCAGCTACCGCGAATTCCCGATGCGCCTCGCCGAGCTGGGCACCGTCTACCGCTACGAGCTCGCCGGCGTGATGCACGGCTTGATGCGCGTGCGCGGGTTCACGCAAGACGACGCCCACCTCTTCTGCCGCCAGGACCAGGTTGAGGTCGAGATCGATCGCGTGGTCAAATTTATCCTGAGGATGCTGCGCACCTTCGGCTTCAAGGACTTCGAGGTCAATCTCTCGACCCGCCCTGAAAAGTACGTTGGATCGCTGGAAGATTGGGCCAAGGCCGAAGCCGCCCTCGAGGCCAGCATCAAGCGCCACAACCTGCCCTACCAGGTCGACGTCGGCGGCGGGGCGTTCTACGGGCCCAAGATCGACATCAAGCTGGTCGATGCCCTCGACCGCAAGTGGCAGTGCTCGACCCTGCAGTACGACTTCAACAACCCCGAGCGCTTCACCCTCGAGTTCGTCAACGCCAAGGGCGAAAAGGAGCAGCCGGTGATGCTGCACCGCGCGCTGCTCGGATCGATCGAGCGCTTCATCGGCATCCTCGTCGAGCACTACGCGGGCGCGTTCCCGGCGTGGCTGTCGCCCGAGCAGGTCCGCGTCATCACCGTGTCCGACAAGCACAACGATCACGCCGAAAAAATCAAAGATGGCCTCGTCGCCGCCGGCGTCCGCGCCACCTTTGAGCCGTCGTCAGAGAAGCTCGGCTGGAAGATCCGCGAGGCCCAGATGCAAAAGGCCCCGGTCATGCTCGTCGTCGGCGACAAAGAGGTCGAGCAGAACGGCGCCACCGTCCGCGTGCGCGACGGCAGCGACAAAGGCTTCATGACCGTCGACGCCCTCAAGGCCTTTGTCATCGAGCAGTGCGCGATCCCACTCGTCGACTGACTTGCTTCGATTGGGCTTCGACTGAACACGCGCACGCGAGACGGCCTCATGCGAGACGCCACCCACGCAGCCCGGCGCGCGGGTGGCGTCGCCCTGTGAACAGGGTTTTTCGCCGCCCCTGAGCAGAGCGTCATCGCCACTTGCACCCCGACCACGCGCATCCCCGACGTCGGGGCTTGCGCGTCCCTCCGCCGAGCCTTCGCCGAGCCTCCGCGAGCAGCTCCGGCGCGCACTTCCGACACGCGCGACAGCTTCCACCCTCTTGCGCGTTGCGGCTGCTCAGCTAGATGGTTGGTCCTCACCGATAGATCCGTCGAGAGACGGTGGAGCCCGCGACATGGCGAAAGAGACACGCAGCAAGCCGAAGATGAAGACGAACCGCTCGGCGGCGAAGCGCTTCAGCAAGACCGGCACCGGCCTCATCAAGTTCGGCGCGAAGGGCCACCGCCACTGCCTGAGCAACAAGAGCCGCAAGCTCAACCGGGCCAAGAAAAAGGTCCGCTACATGGTCAAGGGCGACGCCAAGCGCGTCATCCGGATGATCCCCTATCTCTGACTCGATGCTCTGACGTGACGGCCGCTTCGCGGTCGGTGCCGCTCAGAGCGCCTCCATTTTTTTTCGTTGTCTTTTCGGGACGTTGCGTCCCGGGAACCCTTGCTTGAATCGGCCCGCCTCGGCGGGCCCCGTACCGGAGTCGGACCATGGCCAGAGTCAAAGGCGGACCCAAGACCCGCCGCCGTCACAAACGCATCCTGAAGATGGCGAAGGGCTACTACGGCTCGCGCCGGACGATGTTCTACATCGCCAACGAGACCGTCGAACGCGCCCTGCAGTACGCATTCCGCGACCGCAAGGTGAAGAAGCGGGACTTCCGCAAGCTGTGGATCCAGCGCATCAACGCCGCTGTCCGACCCCACGGCCTCAGCTACAGCGCCTTTATCGGCCAGCTGAAGAAGAAGAACATCGGCCTCGATCGCCGCGTGCTGGCCAAGCTGGCCGTCGTCGACCCCGCCGGCTTCGACGCCGTCGTCACCGCCGCAAAGGCCTGAGCTTCGGTGGCTCCGGGCGGCTCCGGGGCTGAACGCAGGTTGAAGAAAAACGGATCGATTCGTCATCGACGAGTCGGTCCGTTTTTCGATCGTGGGGCCAGACCGTGGCCAGACCGTGGTCCGAGCGCGGGCCCGGACGCCCGGCCGACGACGACGAGACAGGCGAATCTGAACGTTTCGTCGTCGACGCAGACGCGCTAGTCATCGCACCCGTTGCCTTGGCCTTTTTTGATGACGTGTTCGTGAATCGTGGAGAGCCCGTGACCCTCGCCGAGATCGAGATGCTCCTCACCCAGAGCTTCGCCGAGGCAAAGGCCGCCCTCGGCAGCGCCGGCTCCTCCGCCGATCTCGAGGCCGCGCGGGTGCAGTTCCTGGGGCAGAAGGGCTTCCTGCAGACGGCCAAGAAGTCGGTCGGGCAGCTGAAAGACGTCGCCGACAAAAAAGCCGCTGGCAAGCTCTGCAACGACAAAGACAAAGAGCTCAACGAGGTCTTCCAGCAGAACCTTGCCCGCCTTGAGCAGGCCGGCCGTCAGAAAGAGCTGGCCCAGCGCCTCGACGTCACCCTGCCCGGCCGCCGCGCCCGCCGCGGGCACCGGCACCCGCTGACGGCGACGTGCGACGACATCCTGCAGGTGCTCTCGGGGCTCGGCTTCCAGCCCGCCGAGGGGCCCGAGGTCGAGCACGACTTCTACAACTTCGAAGCCCTCAACATGCCGAAGGACCACCCTGCCCGCGACATGCAAGACACCTTCTACGTGCAGGTTGGTGAGGAGAGGGGTGGCGTCGACAAAGCCAACGAGGTCGTGCTGCGCACGCACACGAGCCCGGTGCAGGCCCGCACGATGCTGGCCGCGGGCAAACCGCCGATCCGCGTGAGCTGCTTCGGCCGCGTCTACCGCAAAGACGACGACCCGACGCACTCGCCGATGTTTCACCAGATCGAGGGCCTCTACGTCGACAAAGAGGTCACGTTCGCCGACCTCAAGGGCACGTTGCAGCTGTTCGCCGAGCGCATCTTTGTGCCCGGTACCAAAGTGCGGCTGCGGCCGAGCTTCTTTCCGTTCACCGAGCCCAGCGTCGAGGTCGACATCTCGTGCTTCGCCTGCGGCGGCAGCGGTCACGGCGGAACGTCGCAGAACGACGAAGGCCGTTGCCGCCTCTGCAAGGCCACCGGCTTCATCGAGATCATGGGCGCCGGCATGGTCGACCCCGAGGTCTTCAAAGCCTGCAAGCTCGACCCCGACCAGGTCACGGGCTTCGCCTTTGGCATCGGCGTCGAGCGCGTCGCGATGTTGCGCTACGGCATCTCCGACATCCGGCTGCTCTACGAAAACGACGAGCGCTTCCTCGCGCAGTTCCCCGCGTAGCTCGCGGCGTCGTCGACGTCGTCGTCGCCGTCTTTTTCTGGTTCGATTTCTTCAGTGTTCAGCGTGGAGCGTTTGCAATGCAGGTCAGCGGGAAATGGCTCGCCGAGCTGGTCGATCTGCCCAAAGAGACGACCCCGGCCCAGATCGCCGAGAAGCTCACCGCCGCCGGCCTCGAGGTCGAGGCCACCCTCGATCTCGCCGCGGCCCTCAAGGGCATCGTCGTCGCCCGCGTCGACAGCTGTGAGCCCCACCCCAACGCCGACAAGCTGAAGGTCTGCAAGGTCGACGGCGGCACCGCCACCCCCGGCGGCGCCGTCGACGTCGTCTGCGGCGCAGCCAACGTCTTTGCCGGCGCCCTCGTCTGCTTCGCCACCCCCGGCACGGTGCTGCCCGCCCAGGGCGGCAAGCCGGGCAAGACCATCGCCGTCGCCGAAGTCCGCGGCGTCACCAGCAGCGGCATGCTGTGCTCGGCCAGCGAGCTGGGCCTTGAGGCGAGCTCCGATGGCCTGCTGCTGCTCAACGAAAGCGACCCCGGCGTGACCGTCGGCGCGGCCGTGGCGCCCGTCCTGGGCCGCGACGACGTCGTCTACACGCTGAACGTGACCCCGAACCGCCCCGACGCGCTCTCGCACCTGGGCGTGGCCCGCGAGCTGGCGGCCACGTTTCGCACCCGGCTCAAGGTGTCGACGCCGTCGTGCCCCGAGCGCGGCGGTCCCATCGACGGGCTGGCGATGGTCACCCTCGAAGACCTCGACGGCTGCCCCCGCTACGCGTGCCGCGTCATCGAAGACGTGATCATCGGGCCGTCGCCGCGGCACATCCAGGCCCGGCTGGCCGCCGTCGGCATCCGCAGCATCAACAACGTCGTCGACGTCACCAACTTGGTGATGATGGAGCGCGGGCTGCCGCTGCACGCCTTTGACTACGACAAGCTCGGACGCCAGGGACCGCGCGCCGCCATCGTGGTGCGCAATGCCAAGCCCGGCGAAGTCCTCGTCACACTCGACGGCAAAGAGCGCGCCCTCGTCGACGGCGACATCGTCATCGGCGACCCGGCTCCCAATGGGCAAGGCGGCGAGGGCCGGGCCATCGCCCTGGCCGGCGTCATGGGCGGCCGCGACACCGAAGTGACGTTGATGACGTCGCGCATCCTGCTCGAGGCCGCCTGGTTCAACCCGTCGCGCGTGCGCCGCACCGCCCGTCGTCTCGACCTGCACTCCGAGGCCAGCAAGCGCTTCGAGCGCGGCGCCGATCCAAACGGTGTGCTGCAGAGCCTCGACCGCGCCGCCGCCCTGATCGCCGAGCTGTCGCAGAACATGGTGCGCGAAGGCTCTGGTCGTGAGCCCAAGGGCCGCGTCGCCCGCGGCGTCGTCGACGCCTACCCCAGGAAGATCCAGCCGCTGCTGGTCACCCTGCGCCCCCGCCGCGCGGCCCAGCTGCTCGGCGTGCCCGCCAAGCTCGTCGACGAAGCCAGCGCCTCGAAGCTGCTGCTCTCACTCGGGCTCGAGGTCGAAGGACGCGAAGCCGAAGCCATCCGGTTCCGCGTGCCGACGTTCCGGCCCGACCTGACCCGCGAGATCGACCTCATCGAAGAGCTGTTGCGCCTGCTCGGCATGGACCAGGTGCCGGCGACGTTGCCGGCCCGCTCCGGCGAGAGCGAGAGCGTGCTGTTCGATTCCCGTCGTCACCGCGCCCTGACCCTGGCCAAGCGCGCGCTGGCGGCCTCGGGCTACGACGAAGCCGTCAACCTGGCGTTTGCGTCACCCAGCGACATCGCCGCGTTTGCGTCGTCGCCGGCCGACCTGACCGACGTCGTGCGCGTGAAGAACCCGCTGGGCGAAGAGCGCAGCGTCATGCGCCGCTCGCTGTTGCCGGGGCTCGTTCAGAACGCGGCCACCAACCACCGCCGCGGCGTCTTCGAAGTCCGCCTCTACGAGGCCGCCACCGTCTTCCTCGGCAAGAACAAAGACGGCATCGCGCCGCGCATCGAAGACAAAGCCGGACCGTCGGGCGGCGATGCCTTTGCCATCGAGCGGCCGCGCCTGTCGGGCATCGCCACCGGCGCCCGGGCCCTCGGATCGTTTGACCAGCAAGAGCAGCCCCTCGATTTCTTCGACGTCAAAGGCCACCTCGAAGAGCTCTTCGGGCAGATCGGCGCGACCGGCGTGCAGGTGACGGCGTCACCGGCGGAACCCGGCAAGACGTCGAGCGTCCTGCACCCGCGCGCAGCGGCCATCATCGAGGTCCAGACGCCCCAGGGTGTCGAGGTCGCCGGCTTCGTCGGCGAGCTGCACCCCGATCTGGCCGCGCGCTACGAGCTCAAGGCCCGCGCGGTGGTGTTCGACCTCGACAGCGACGTCCTCGCCCGGGCCATGCGCACGGTGGTCACGAGCAAGCCGCTGCCGCGCTACCCCGCCGTCCGCCGCGACTTCGCCCTCGTCGTCGACGAGGCCCTGCCCGCGGCCTCGCTGCGGGCCCGCTTCGCCGACAACGTCGCCGCCCGGGGCCTGCTTGAGCAGGTCACGATCTTCGACGTCTACCAGGGCAAGGGCGTGGCCCCGGGCAAGAAGTCCGTCGCCGTCGCCGTCACCTTGCGCGCCGACGATCGCACCCTCACCGACGCCGACGTCCAGAAGCTGCAAGACGCGCTCATCGCCGACGTCAAGGCGATCGGCGCCGAGGTGCGCGCGGGATGAGTGAGGGCCAGGCGCAGCCGGAGCGACTCAGCACCCGCGAGGTGCGGCGGCAGGCCCACCTCTCCAAGGAAAAAGCCCGCGGGCTGACGCTGCTGTCGATCCTCGCGGTGCTGCTGTCGCCGTTTTCGATCCCCACGTTCGGCCTCGGCATCGCGTTGGGCGTCGTCTTGATCATCGCCTCCGTCGTGCTGCGGCGACAGGGCTACCGCGCCGGCGGGCCCCTGGCGGCCGGCGTCATCGCTGTCGTCGTCGGCGCCACCTCGGCCGGTGCGTGCGGCTGGTTCGTGCTGCGCACCGCCGAGGTCACCGGCAAAGAAGAGCTGCGACAGGACCGCGTCGGCGATCGCTTCGAAGAGGCCTTTGAAAACAGCGAGCGAGGTCCATCGTCTGACGGCGGTGTGCAGCTGCGCGATCGGCGTGACGGCGGGGCCGCTCTCGATGCAGACTCCCCCGTCCCCGCTCCGCCGCCGCATGAAGAGAGTCGTCGATGACCCAACGCACCATCACGAAGGCTGACCTCGTCGAGGCCGTCCACGAAAAAGTGGGCTTCTCGAAGAAGGAGTCGTCGGAGGTCGTCGAGCGGGTCTTCGAGACGATGAAGTCGACCCTCGAAGGCGGCGACGGCCTCAAGATCTCGGGCTTCGGCAAGTTCGATGTGCGGCGGAAGAACGCGCGCCGGGGCCGCAATCCCAAGACCGAGCAGGGCTTGATCATCCCCGAGCGCACCGTGGTCACCTTCAAGGCCAGCCAGGTCCTGAAGGCCGCCGTCGCCGGCGACATCGCCGACATGGCCGATGGCGCCGCCAGCACCGTCGACGACGACAACGACAACGACAGCGGCGTCGACGACGAAGCCGAAGACAGCGACGACGACAACGGCGACGACTGAGGGCCTGGCTCATGAACGACAAGACCCAGCAAGGCGGCCCGCGGCACAGCCCTCACCGGCAGGGCGGAGGCGTCGCCGTCGAGAGCGGCCGCCCCCAGACCCGCGCGCCGACCCACGCGCCGACCCGCGCGCCGACCCACGCGCCGACGCCTGCGTCGGCGAATGAGCCGATGTCCTTGCGGCCCGCGCTGGCCCTGCCCGAGCGCAAGTATTTCAAGATCGGTGAGGTCGCCGAGCTCGTCGGTGTCGAGCCTCACGTGCTGCGCTACTGGGAGACGCAGTTCTCTCAGCTGCGCCCCCACAAGGCCCGCAGCGGGCACCGTCTCTACCGTCGTCGCGAGGTCGAGACGCTGCTGGTCATCAAGGACCTGCTGCACATCCAGCGCTTCACCATCGCCGGCGCGCGGCAGGCGTTGCGGCAGCAAGGAACGACGTCGCTGCTGCCACGCGCGGCCGACAGCGTCATCGGCGAGAGCGTCGTCGGCGAGAGCTCGATCTTCGAGAGCGTGATTCCGGTGCCGAGCCCGCGGGCCCGCCAGCTGTCGCTGCCGCCGGCTCCGGCGCGCGCCGCCACCCGTGCGGCGCGCGTCGAGCGCCCCGTCGTCGTCGAAGAAGCCGATGACGACGTCAACGACGGCAACGAACGCGACGAAGACCAAGACATCGACGACGACGAAGTCGAGCTGCACCTGGCCGGCCCGATGTTGCGCCACGTCGATCACAGCGAGATCGAGGTCGAAGCTCGCGACGGCGAAGAGCTCGAAGACGCCATGGCCGAGCAGCTGACCAGCCAACACGCTCGTCGGGGGATCGCGCGGCTCGAGGTGCAGGCGCGCACCGGGCTGCCCGTTGCCGTGCACTCGTCGTCGGGGCGCTCCGCGCGCTCATCTGCCCCCTCGTCGGCGGTGGCGCGCAAGCTGCTGCTCGAAGCCGCCCGCGACCTCGAGCTGGTGCTGCAGAAGCTCAAGCGCTGAGCGAGCGCTCGTGGTGGACAGCTGCGCGGCGCCAGCTGCCGTCACGCGCCTTTAGGTGCGGTCAGGTGCCGTCAGGTGCCGTCAGGCGCTGCTCGAGGCGGTCGAGACCCGGGTTGCCAGCGCCGCCCAGCGAGACGCGGGCCTTGAGGCTCGCGTCGACGTCGCGGCCGGCGTAGGTCGGGATCTCTTCCGCCGCCTGGCGGTAGGCATCGCGAAAAGCCACGCCGGCGACGACCAGCTCGAGGGCACGGTCGGTGGCGAACAGGTCGGGCGTGATCGCGGCCTTGAGGGCGACGGCGTCGAATTCGGTGCCTTCGACGAGCGCTGGGACCAGCTGAAGCCCCTGCAGCGCGCGCCCAAAGGCCCGCAGCGTCGGCGCTTTGGTGGCCTGCAGATCGCGGTGGTAGCTCGACGGCAGCGACAGCACCGATTGCGTTTCGGCCATGGCGCCTTCGACGACCGCGGGCAGCGCGCGGAGCAATTCGACAACGTCGGGGTTGCGCTTGTTGGGCATCAGCGAGCTGCCGGTCGTGAAGCGATCGGGCAGGCGGGCAAAGCCGAATTCGGCGGTGACGAAGAGCGAGAGGTCCCAGGCCAGCCGCCGCACATCGAGGGTGGCGAGGTGCAGGGCCTGCAGGGCGAACAGCTCAAGCTTGCCGCGGGAATTCTGCGCCGCCTGCGGTGAGACGACGACGTCCTTGAAGCCGAGGTCTTTGGCGACGCCGTCGCGGTCGAGCGCCAGCGACACGCCGAAGCCGGCGCCGGTGCCGAGGGGGTTTCGGTCGATGACCGAGATTGCGCCGCGCGCCGCGTCGCGGCTGTCGAGGAAGCCCTCGGCGTGGCCGAGGAAGAACGCCTGCAGCGTCGTCGGCATGGCCCGCTGCAGGTGCGTGTAGCCGGGCATGGCCAGGTGCCCGGTGACGCGGGCCCGCTCGAGCAGCGTGGTGGCGATGCGCGTGGTGAGGGCGTCGAGCTCGTGCAGCTGGTGCTTGAGCCACAGGCGCTGGGCGACGAGGATCTGGTCGTTGCGCGAGCGCGCCGTGTGCACCTTTTTGCCGACGTCACTGGCCTGCTCGACGAGGAAGGCTTCGATGGCGCTGTGGCCGTCTTCGTAGCGGTGGTCGACGACGAAGCGGCCGTCGGT
>JBKJNL010000279.1:0-5986 GCA_046593615.1 Myxococcota bacterium
GACTGCGCCGACGACTGCGCCGACGAAGAGCGCGATGACTGGCCTGCTCGGCACCGCCCTCACCGCCAACGACGACGCCCGCTACTGCGATGCGCTGTTCTTGTTCGAGGCCCTGCACCTGCGCGAACCGTCGCCGCGGGCCCTCTACAACGCGGCCGAGGTGGCCTTTGCCGCCGGCGATCGCGTCAAGGCCCTCGACCTCTACCGAAGCACCCAGCGCCTCTACCCCGACTTCGACAAGAAGGACCTCATCCAGCGGCGCGCCGACTCGGTCTTTGCCGCGATGGTCAAGGCCGGCCCCGGCACCGCCTGCCCCGTGCGCGTCGACGTCTGTGGCGACTGGATGCTGCGGCCCGTGCAAGGCGGCGAACAATGCGACGACGGCAACCGCGTCGACGGCGACGGCTGCGACGGCGACTGCTCCGTCACCCGCTGCGGCAACGGCGTCGTCACCGCCGGCGAACAATGCGACGACGGAGCCGGCGCCGACGGCCTGCTGCACGACGGCGACGGCTGCGACCGCGGCTGCGTCGTCACGGCGTGCGGCAACGGCGTCTTGACCAACGGCGAGAGCTGCGACGACGGCAACGGCGTCGACGGCGACGGCTGCGACCACGGCTGCCGGCCGACCGGCTGCGGCAACGGCGTCGTCACCGCCGGCGAAGAATGCGACGACGGCAACGACGACGACGGCGACGGCTGCGACCGCGGCTGCCAGGTCTCGCGCTGCGGCAACGCGGTCGTCACCGGCCTCGAGCAGTGCGACGACGGCAACGACGTCGGCGGCGACGGCTGCGAGGTCGACTGCACGCGCACGCGCGTCAAGCGCCCCCTGCCGGGGCTCGTGGTGGCACTGCTGTCAGGTGGAGCGGTCGTGGGCGGCGCCGGGCTGTTCGCGCTCGGCACCACCCCGCTCCTGGATCACGCCGCGGCCAGCGCCGACCTCGCCGCCGCCGAGGCCCGCTACGCCGACGACCCCGGCGGCGCGCTGCAGAGCGGGGCCGAGGCCCGCGATCGCGAAGAGGTCGCCCGCAGCGCGGCGGTGTCGTGGGGGACGCCGGCGCTCTTGACCGGCGCCGCCCTCGTCGTCGGTGGCGGCATCGGCGTCGCCGTCGGCGCCTGGCTGGCGCTCACCGACACCGAAATCGGCGGAGGCCTGCAATGAGCCCGGGTTCCCCGCTCCTGGGCCGCTCGGGCCCGGGTTCCCCGCTCCTGGGCCGCTCGGGCCCGGGTCTCCCGCTCCTGGCGCTGGTCTTTGGCGTCTTTGGCGTCTTTGGCGCGCTCGTCGCCGGTTGCCCGCAGCCCCCCGGCCCGTTCGCCACGCCTTGCAACGACGCCAGCGAGTGCCAGGGGCTGCAGTGCCGCTTCGTCGACGGCCTCGGCCAACGGTGCGTCCCGCCGCGGACCGCCGGCGAGATCGGCGAGCGCTGCGACAACGCCCTGCCCGCCCGATCACTCGAGGTCGACTTTGACGATCCCGAGGCTGTGCTCGTCGACGAGCTCGTGTTCTTTGGCGACGCCCAGGACGACATCGACGTCTGTGGCGTCGTCGGCCAACCCGACGTCTCGCTGACGTTCCGGCTGGAGCGCGACGCCGGCCTGTCGATCACGGTCGATGATCCCGACGTCACCGTGGCGCTGCGTCGCATCGACGAAGGCGGCTGCGGCGATGTCGTGCGGCAGTCGTGCGGCACCCGCCGGGACCCGGCCCTCGTGCCCACCGTGCTGCAGGGCGACTACGAGATCGTGTTCGACGGCGCGCCTGCGGACCGTGGCACGGCCCTCGAGCACGGAGTCCGCGTCGTCGTCAAGCTCTTGCCCTGCCCCGTCGGCTACCTGCCCTTCGACGCCGACGAATGCATCGGCTTTCGCACCATGCAGTCGCTGTTGCGGGCCCGCCGCGCCCCCGGCGTCGGCATCGTCGACGACCGCCAGATTGCCATCGTCGGTGGTGTCGGGCGCGACCAGGGTGTCCGCAGCGACGGCGAGATGTTCGACAACACCTCGGAGTCGCTGCGCTTCATCGACGGGCTCACGGGCCGCACCGCGCCGCTGGTGTTCGGCGTGGGCAGCAGCGTCCTGGCTGCGGGCGGTGCGCCCGAGAGCGACGACGTCGAGGCCGCGGTGGAGATCATGAAGCTGAGCGAGCTCGACGACGCGAGCTTCATCTCGAGCGGCTTCACCGACGTCTATGATGTGGTGCAGCTGCGCGCGCCGGTGCTCATCGGCGACAGCGGCCTCGCGAGCGTGTTCACGTCGGTCAGGCACCGCCCCTGCAATGGCGGGCTCCTCTGCCCGCCCGGCGCTTCGTGTCTCGAAGGGGCCTGCTTCTGCATCGACCCCGGCTGCGTCGAGGAGGTGAGGCTGCGTGTCGACGACGCCACCTATGTCGACCTCGCCGACGACGTCAGGGCAGCTGCCGTCGGCAGCGACCGCTTGTTGCTCTCGGACGGCAACCGCGCTGTCGGCTTTCGACAATTCACCGCCGGAGCCAGCGGCGCGCTGCAGGAAGGGCGTGCGGTGCCAGGGCCCACCCGCGGGGCCAGCGGCCTCGTCGTCGTCGGCCGCTACGTCTACGCGATCGGCGGGATCGACCTCGACCCTGACGATGGACTCGACGATGGCATCGCCTCGGCCGCCATCGAGCGCATCGACCCCCTCGCCGGCGAGACCGTGACGGTGGGCAGCGTTTCGCAGCCCGTCGCCGACTTGCGGCCGCAGGTGCTGCGCGAGCGCTACATCGTCGCATTCGTCGGAGGCGACGTCGTCGATGTCTTTGACACCCTGGCTTCGCCGCCGCGCCTGTTGCGCGTGCCGCCGCTGCCGATCGCCCGCACCGACGCCGGCGTCGTCGTCGACCGCGACGGCGTCTTGTTCGTCGGCGGCGTCGACGGCGCGGGGGCGCCGATCTCGTCCATTCAGCGCCTCGAGCTGGTGGAGCGCAACGCGCCGCCGCCCCCGCCGCCGCCGCCGGTGTGCGTCGCCGCACCCGTCACCTTTGGTGCGCTCCTCGCGGGCACGACCGGTGGCGCGACCGATCGCTTCCGCGAGGATCTCTGCAACTTTCGCGGCAACCTCGGTGACGATCACTGGGTGGTGCAGCTCGACACGCCGGCGAGCATCGAGATCGTCGTCGACGACGCCGACAACCGCGATCAGCCCTTCGAAATCTCGGTGAGCAGTGGCCTGTGCGATGAACAACACCCGGTGGTCGCCTGCGACTTCAGCGTGGTGTCGGTCGCCGAGCTGCCGGCGGGCACCTGGTACATCGCCGTCGAGAGCACCTCGGACCTGTTCGCCGACGAGCTCGATGTCGACGGGCGCCCATACACGCTGCGGGTGCTGCGCGGCGCGCCCGGCGAATGCGTCGGCGACGAAGCCGAACCTGCCGACAACGACCCCCTCGGCGCCACGCTGCTCGTCTCCGTCGACGGCGTGCCGACGGCGTCGCGCAGCTTGTGTCCTGGTGACGTCGACCATGTGCTGCTGTCCCATCTCGGCGGCGGGCTCTCCGACGTCATCGTCACGGGGGTCGACGCGGGCGTGGCAACGGTGGCGTCGGCGACCATCGACGCCGAGGCCTCCGTCGCCGCCGGCTCGCCCGTCGTCGTCGCGGTCGGTGGCTTCGAGCCGCTCGGCGACTGGAGCGCGCGCCCCGCGGGCTTCTACGTCGTGGCCCTCGGGCCCATCGCGGGCCTGCAGACCCGCATCGGTTGGACCCTGGATGTGCAACTCGACTGCGCCCCCGATGCCTTCGACTCGCTCATCCCCGGCCTCGACGATGCGAGCGACCTGTCAAAGGCGCCGCGGCTGCGCGGTGGCGATGCGGTGCTTGTGACCCAGTGCGGCGCCGACCGCGACGTCGTCATCGTCGACCCGGATCGGCCCGGCGAGCTGCTGGTCGACATCGACCTTAGCAGCGCCACCGTCGAATTCTTTGCCATCGACGGCGATCGGCTCGGCGCGCCGCTCGACCTCGACGCGGTCGTCAACGACTTCGGCGATGTCGCGCTGCGGCTGAGCCAGCGGGGCCCGTTCGCGCTGCGCTTCACCGCCGACGAAGACGGTGACGGCGACGCCCAGGTGTCACTCACCATCCCGCCGCCCGGCGATGCCTGCGAGACCGCCCTGCCTCTGCCGGCGGGCGGCGGCTCGCTGCCGCACCAGAGCGGGCAGTTCCGCGCCGACATCGACGCCGCCGACGTCGGGGGGTGCACCGGCTACCGCACCGCCGGTGAAGACATCGTCTACGGCGTCGCGCTCGCCGCCGGCGCCAGGCTGACGGCGACGTTGACGCCCGATGGCGACAGCGAGGTCGCCATCTACCTGCTCGACGCCTGCCCGGCCGGCGACTTCGCCGACGTCTGTCGCGTCGGCGACGACTCCGGTGGCCGTGGCGAAGCCGACGGCATCGTGTTTGTAAACGGCGGAGCCGCTGCCGATTTCTTTCTCGTCCTCGACAGCTTCTTTGGCGAGCCGTGGTCGGGGACCTTGACCTGGACCATCGAGTGACCAACGTCGACGAGCTCATCGGCAAGACCCTCGGCGGGCGCTTTCGCCTGACCCGCAAGATCGGCCAGGGCGGCATGGGCGCCGTCTACACCGCTGTCGACACCGAAGCCGCCGGCGGAGTCGGAGCCGGCCGGCCCGAGATCGTCGCCGTCAAGGTCATCAAGGCCCACCTCGTCGACGATCAAGACGCGGTGCAGCGCTTTCAGCGTGAAGCCCGCGCCGTCGGCGGCCTGAACCACCCGCACATCGTCGGCTTCGTCGGCGCCGGCGACGACGATGGCGTTCACTGGCTGGCGATGGAGCTGCTCGACGGCACCGACCTCAAGGAGCGCATCGCCTCGCGCGGCGCCATCGGCTGGAAAGACACGCTGCCGATCCTCCGCCAGATCTGCCTCGGCCTGCAGGCGGCCCACGAGCGCGGCGTCGTGCACCGCGACCTGAAGCCCGAGAACGTGATGCTCACGAAAGGTGCGGCGCCCGGCGACCCGCCGCACGTGAAGATCCTCGACTTCGGCATCGCCAAGCACATCGACGTCGAAGGCATGACCATGACCGGCACCGGCGTCGTGGTCGGCACACCGGGGTTCGTGGCGCCCGAGGTGATCGTCCACGGCGTCACCAACGATCCGCGCTCGGACCTCTACAGCCTCGGTGTCGTCTGGTTCGAGATGCTCACGGCCACGCGCCCGTTCAGCGCGCCGACGCCGTTCGCCTTGACCATGCGCCACGTCCAGGAAGCCCCACCGCGGCCGACGTCGCTGTTGCCGTTTTCGCCGGTGCCTCTGCCGGTCGAAGAGCTGGTGCTGCGCTTGATGGCCAAGCGACCCACCGACCGGCCGGCGTCGGCGGCCGAGCTGTTGGCGCTGCTCGATGACCTCGTGCGCCAGGCCGAGCAGCCGCCCGAGCCGGCGACGTCGCGGGTGCGCACCGAGGCCGACCTGCTGGGCGGCGACAAGACCGAGACCTCGCTGCAGGTGCCGCCGTCGACGTCGGTGCTGCCTTTGCCGGGACCTGCGCTGGGGGCATCGCTGGGGCCGAACGAGCCGACCATCCTCGACCTGCAGCGGCCGCCGGCAACGAAGTCGTGGAAGCCGGCGCTCATCGTCGGCGCCGTGGCTGCGCTGGGTCTGTTGGTCTCGTGGGGCACGGTGCAGGCCGCGCGGCAGAAGCACCGCCCCGTCGCTGCCGTCGTCGACGCCGGCAGCGCGCCGCCCCCGGGGACGCCGACGTTCGTGCCCGCGGCGCCGATCGTCGATGCCGGCACCGTGGTTCAGACCCACGCCGCCGACGTCGTTGACGCCGCCGACGCCGGCAGCGCTGCGCCGCGCTTGAAGACGAAGACGCCGAAGCCCAGGCCCGACGACGTCACGGGGCCCGATGCCGTGCTGGCCGCTGTGGCCGGCAGCGGGTCACTCAGGGCGTCATCAGCTCGGGCTTGTGGTTGACGTCGTCGGGCCTGGGCTTCGGCGTCTTC
>JBKJNL010000287.1:0-6043 GCA_046593615.1 Myxococcota bacterium
AACCACAAGCCGGGCTTGCCGCGTCGCCGTGGTTTGGTGCATCGTCCGCCGCCATGACTGATGACGAGGCCGCGACATGACCGACCCCGCCGGCAAAGAAAACGCCGCCGACAAAGCAATCCGTGAAGCCCTCGAGAGCGTCGAGCGCCTCGAGCGTGAGCGCAAAGAAGCCGAATCGTTGATCGACGACAGCGACGAGCCAGCGACCGACGGCGACGACAGCGTCGAGATCCTGCCGCCCGGCAGCGACGAGCCGCCGTCGGGCGACGCGTTCACGTCGACGCCGCCGTCGTTCGTGCCTTCTGCTGCAGGCGAAGCGCCCAAGAAGAAGACCGTCGATCAAGCGATGATCGAAAGCCTGCTCAAGGCAAAGGCTGAGACCCAGGAAGTCCTGTCGCAGACGCAGAAGGAGGCGAAGGACATGTTCGATCGCCTCGCCCGCGTCTCGGCCGACTTCGAGAACTACAAGAAGCGCGTCGGTCGCGAAAAAGACGACGCCATCAAGTTCGGCAACGAGAAAGCCTTTAAAGAGATCCTCCCCGTCGTCGACAACCTGCGCCGGGCCCTGACCGCGGCGCCGGCCACCGACGAGGCCAAGGTTTTCGTCGAGGGTGTGAAGCTCGTCTACAAGCAGCTCGAAGACGCCCTCGGCCGCTTCGGCGTCACCGGCTACGACAGCCTCGGCATGACCTTCGACCCGGGCAAACACGAGGCGGTCGGCGCGCGCGCGCACGAGACCATCGCCGCGCAGCACGTCTGCGAGGAGTTCCAGCGCGGTTATCTCCTGCACGACCGGCTGCTGCGCCCGGCGCTGGTCATCGTGTCGTCGGGTCCCGCCAACTGATTCACCGGTACTGATCGAGACATCACCTGTTGCGCATGACCACCAAAGGGTGGCGCGCGAATTGACGGCTGGCCATTGACGTCGACGACGACGGGGCCCCGGAGTGGGACACAGTGGGAAAGATCATCGGCATCGACCTCGGCACGACCAACTCCTGCGTCTCCTTCATGGAGGCCAACGAGCCGGTCGTCGTGCCCAACTCCGAAGGCGCGCGCACGACGCCGTCGGTGGTGGCGCTGACCGAATCGGGCGAGCGCCTCGTGGGCCAGATCGCCAAGCGGCAGGCCATCACCAACCCCGAGCACACCATCGTCAGCGTCAAGCGGCTCATCGGCCGCAAGTTCGAGACGGCCGAGGTCGAAAAGGCCCGCAAGAGCGTCAGCTACAAGGTCATCCGCCACGAAAACGGCGACAGCTGGGTCGAGGCCCGCGGCAAGTCGATGTCGCCGCAAGAGGTCTCGGCCATCATCCTCACCAAGATGAAGGCCACCGCCGAGGACTACCTCGGTGAGCCCGTCACCGAAGCCGTCATCACGGTCCCCGCCTACTTCAACGACTCGCAGCGCCAGGCCACCAAAGACGCCGGCCGCATCGCCGGCCTCGACGTCAAACGCATCATCAACGAGCCGACGGCGGCGGCGCTGGCCTACGGCCTCGACCGCAAGAACCAGAAGGGCCTCATCGCCGTCTACGACCTCGGCGGCGGCACGTTCGACATCTCGATTCTCGAGCTGCAAGACGGCGTCTTCGAGGTCAAGGCCACCAACGGCGACACCTACCTCGGCGGCGAAGACTTCGACCAGCGTGTCGTCATGTTCCTCGCCGACGAGTTCGCCGCCAAGAACGGTGGCATCGACCTGCGCCGCGACAAGATGGCCCTGCAGCGCCTGCGCGAAGCCGCCGAAAAAGCCAAGCACGAGCTCAGCTCGTCGCAAGAGACCGACGTCAACCTGCCGTTCATCTGCGCCGACGCCACCGGCCCCAAGCACCTCGTCTACACGCTGACGCGGGCCAAGCTCGAAGAGCTCACCGAAGACCTCATCGAGCGCTCGCTGCAGCCCTGCGAGCAGTGCCTGAAAGACTCCAACGTCGACAAGAAGAACATCACCGACGTGCTGCTCGTGGGCGGCATGACGCGCATGCCCCGCGTGCAGCAGCGCGTGAAAGATTTCTTTGGCCGCGAGCCCAACAAAGAAGTGAACCCCGACGAGGTCGTCGCCATCGGCGCCGCCGTGCAGGGCGGCGTGCTCACCGGCGTCGTCAAGAACGTGCTGTTGCTCGACGTCTCGCCGCTGACCCTCGGCGTCGAGACCGCCGGCGGCGTCGCCACCTCGATCATCGAGCGCAACACCACGGTGCCGGCCAAGAAGTCGATGGTGTTCTCGACGGCGATGGACAACCAGCCGATGGTGTCTGTCCACGTCATCCAGGGCGAACGCCCCATGGCCCAGGACAACAAGACCCTGGCCCGCTTCGAGCTCGTGGGCATCCCGCCGGCTCCCCGCGGCGTGCCGCAGATCGAGGTCACTTTTGACATCGACGCCAACGGCATCGTCGGCGTCACCGCCCGCGACCTCGGCACCGGCAAGCAGCAGAGCGTGCGCATCACGTCGTCGTCGGGCCTCTCTGAAGACGAGATCCAGCGCATGATCGCCGAAGCCGAAGCCTCCCGCGCTGGCGACGCCGTCAAGCGCGAGCTGGCCGACGTCCGCGGCAACGCCGAGGGCCTCATCTACACCGCCGAGAAGTCCCTCGAAGAATACGGCCACGTGCTCGCCGACCAGGACCGCGCCGACATCGCCGCCTTTCTCATCGAGCTCAAGGCCGTCCTCGAAGGCAGCGACGTGAGCGGCATTCGCGATTCCATCAAGCGGCTCGAAGCTGCCAGCCACAAGATGGCCGAAGCCATGTATTCCGAAGCGGCAGACGCCCTCAGCGACGACGAGAAGTGACCCGAATGAAGAAGCCCGCCAAAAAGCCCGCCAAAAAGGCCGCCACCAAAAAGGCCGCCACCAAAAAGGCCGCCAAGAAGACGCCCGCCAAGAAGACGCCCGCAAAGAAAGCGGCCAAGAAGACCGCGAAAAAGGCGTCGTCGACGACGAAGAAGGTCGCGAAAAAGGCGACCACGAAGGGCGCCAAAAAGGCGGCCCCGAAGACGGCGAAAAAGGCGGCAAAGAAGACCGCGTCGAAAAAGGCAGCGCCGAAAAAGGCCGCGCCGAAAAAGGCCGCTTCGAAAAAGACCGCGTCGAAGAAAGCAGAGCCGACGAAAGCAGCGCCGACGAAAGCAGCGCCGACGAAAGCAGCGCCGACCAAAGCGGCCGCGACCCGGTCGACTGCGTCTGAGCAGTCCGAGGTGATTGCCCTGCCGGCAAAGAAGAAGCCGCTCAACGTCGGGGCCTACGGCGAAGCGCCGCGCTCGGGGCAGGCCGCGGTCACGCTCGTGCCCGCCACCGGCAAGCACCCCGGCATCGACGAAGACGACGATGGCGACGACGACGTCGAGGTCGAAGACACCCTGGCCCGCAACATCGGCGCCGCCTTTGACGGCGTCTTTGGCCGCTCGGCCGCGAGCTTCCAGGGCGAGACGCCGGTCGAGCGCAGCAAGCGCCTCGCCGTGCCCTTCGTCGCCGGCGACCCCACCGAAGACCTGGCCCAGGCCTGCGCGGCGCTCGCCCTCGACAAAAAGGCCGACGACATCGTCATCCTCAAGGTCGCCGACCTCACGAGCTACGCCGACTTCTTTGTCATCGCCGCGGCGCCGTCAGAGCGGCAGGTCATCTCGATCGCCCGCAACGTCGCCGACGAGCTGAAGAAGCGCGGCAAGATCGCGATGTCCACCGACGGCATGGACCAGGGCAACTGGGTCATCGTCGACTACGGCTCCGTCGTGCTGCACGTGTTCCTGCAGAGCGCGCGCAGCTACTACGACCTCGACGGCTTCTGGGTCGACGCCCCCCGCGTCACCGTCGACGAGGCCCGCGGGCTGGGCGCGCTGCAAGAGCTCTGAGCGGCTCGGCTCTGGGCTGCTCGGCGCTGGGCTGCTCGGCTCTGGGCTGCTCGGGTGGGCAACGCGCAATCCGCCGCAACCAACGGCCCGCAACGGCCCAGAGGCACCGACAGGGAGTGCCGCTGGGCCGTTTCTCTTTGCAACACCGTGAAAAGACGGCCGTTCTTGCCCACGGTCGGATCCAGCCAATCGCCGCGCCAGCGGGCTAGAAGTGGCGACAGTTCCGCCGTGCGCACACGGCACAACCCAGAGAGAAGCACCATGACGACCCCTGTCTCCGGCCGGTTGATGAGCCCCGAGCTCGCCTTCAAGAACATCATGCGCGACGCGAACGCGACGACGTCGCACGCCAAGGGCACCATCTCGATCACCGAAGCGCAGAAAGCGCTGACGACGCTCGAGGGCCACCCCCACGCCGACGGCGCCGAACGCGCGCGCATCGTCCAGGGCTTCCTCGACGGCGGCGATGGCAAGGCGCTCTCGCCCAAGGCCCGCGAGGTCCTCAGCGACTTCGTGAAGAGCCAGGGACAGCAGGGCGGCGGCCAGAAGGCCACCGAGCTCAAGCTCGACGCTGCGCGCGGTGCCAAGGGCGCCAACTTCCAGCTCGACATGGCCCGCGGTCATGTCGCCGGGCTGCTGCAGAAGGGCATGGTCGGCAAGGGTGAGCTGGCCAAGGTCAGCACCGCGCTCGACGCTGCGCTCAAGAGCGTGAACGAGGCGCGCAAGAGCCTGACGGGCATCCTGAAGGTCGCCGATCACTCGGCCAAGCTCGCCGACGACGAGCTCAAGGCCGCCGGTGGCGACATCCAGCAGGCCCAGAAAGACATCGCCCAGATCGTGGCCCGCGCCAAGAGCGGCGTCGTCACCAAGGCCCAGCTGAACGAAGTCCAGACCTGGCTGTCCGAGCCCAAGACCGAGCTGAAGAACGCGCAGGCCCAGCTCGGCGCGCCCGAAGCGTCGACCCGCAAGTTCCCGTCGGACCACGAAGACGGCGGCTTCAACGGCGGCGGCCCCGGCGGCGGCGCGATGTCCATGAAGTACCCGTCCGACAACGAAGACGGGGCCACGCCCGGCGGCGGCAACGTCGGTGGTGGCGGCATGATGCACACCATGAAGGCGCCGTCGGACAACGAAGACGGCGGCCCCAACATCCACCCGGCCAAGCCCGGCTCTCCCGCCGACGTGCAGAAGGGCCCCCTCAAAAAGGAGCGCCTCGCCGAGATGCAAAAGGCCTTTGATGCGGCGAGCAAGAGCGGCACCGTGCAGTGGCACAGCTCGATGCCCATCGGTCAGCGCTTCGAGACCGCACCGCTCTCGCGCGAGAACCACCCCGACGGCTTCCAGCACGACGTGCTCGTCGCCACCGGCGCGATGACGCCGACGGCGCCGCAGCTCGACCCCAACAAGGCCGAGGGCTTCTGGATCAAGCGCACCGGCGGCATCGCCGGCATGACGCAGTACGCCGGCCCCTTCACCATCGCCGCCGCCGGCGCTGGCGGCGGCGCCAAGGGCACGCTCAAGAGCGCGGTCGGCGACCTGTGGAAAGACATCCAGAAGGTCCAGGGCCGCATGACCGAAGAGCTCCGTTGGGAAGACGCCGTGCGCGGCGTCGACGTCAAAGGCACCTCGGTCAGCGTCTCGTTCGACAAGCAGCACAGCGCCATCAAGTCGAGCGGCGTGGCCAGCGAAATCAAGAGCGACCTCAAAGGCCGCGGCTTCGACGTCGACGTCAGCGTGAAGCTCGTCTGAGCGCGCGCAGCTAGACAAAAATCGCCGTCATCCCGATGACGGAGTGCGCAGGCGCCCACATGGGCGCCTGCGTTCGTTTGACGTCGACAGCGCGCAAGCCCCAGCTGTCGTCGCAAGGGCCGTTGACGTCGCCTACATGTGCGCAGCGCCGGATCAGGCCTGCGCCGCGAAAACAGCGACGACGGCCACATAGTAGCTTGCCGCCATGCGTCTGTGGCTGCTGCTCTCCCTGTTCGTCGTGGTCGCTTGCGAATGCGCCGTCGAGCAGACGCCGCCGCCGAAGCCGCTTGCGCCGCCGTCGCCCGTTCGCCGCCTGACCGCCGAAGAGCTCAACCGCACCCTCGCCGACCTGTTTCCCGACGTCGAGCTGCCCGTCGTCGCCATCACCGAAGACAACGGCAAAGACTTCGCGCAGCTGCAAGACCGCCAGGTCGTCTCTGAGC
>JBKJNL010000433.1:0-3179 GCA_046593615.1 Myxococcota bacterium
CCAAGCCTCGCTGTGGAGAGGGGGAGGAGAATATTTTTCGTACGCTTTTACCGCGTGGCAGGAATTCATTGTCTGACGTCCCACGTCGAGAAATGTCTCAGGACGCCGGGTTTGACACCGAATTCGCGGCGCGAGCCTGACCGCTCATTCGCAATTGCCGTCCCGCCCTGGAGCGGGGCCTGCAGGTCAAGCGTCGCGGCGGTCGACGGAGGCCGAGACGATGGCGTCGCCGCCCTGGGACTTGGCTTCGACCAGCGCCCGGTCGGCCCGCGCCAGGAGGCCGGCGGCGTCTTCGTCGACGTGGGTCTGCAGCGTGGCCACGGCCGCCGACCAGGTGCAGCACGGTGACAGCGGCGGCGTCGTCAGGGCCCGCACCAGGCGCTTGGCGGTGGCCCGGGCCTGGTTGGCCGGCGTCATCGGCAAGATGACGCACAGCTCGTCGCCGCCCAGGCGGCCGATGAGGTCGGCGGCGCGCACGGTGCGGGCGAGGCGGGCCGCGCTCTCTCTCAAGAAGCGGTCGCCGGCGTCTCGGCCGTGCTGATCGTTCAGCCCCGAGAGGCCGTCGACGTCGAGGACCACCAGCGACAGCTGGCTCTGGTAGCGGCGGGCGATGTCGACCTCGCGCGGCAGCGCGTGCAGCAGGGCCACGCGCGAGACGAGGCCGGTGAGCGGGCAGGCCACGGCCTCGCGGTAGAGGCGGCTCTGCTCGAGGTCTTGCGCGATGGCCGTCGCCGTCAGCAGCAGGCGGTGCTCGTCGAGCTTGGAAAACGCCCGGATCTCGCGGCGCGACGCCGTCATGACGCCGAGGATCTTGTGGCCGACCTTCAAGGGCACAGCGACGAGCGAGCCGATCTCGGTGCGCTGGCCGTAGAGCTTCGAGAAGCGGGCGTCGCGCGGGGCGTCTTCGACGCGCACGGTCTCGCCGGTCAGGGCCACGCGGCCGGCGATGCCGTCGCCGAGCTCGAAGCTGACGACGCCGACTTCGACGGCGTGCAGGCCGTGGCTGGCGGTCATCAACAGGCGGGCCGGCACCATGTCGCCGTCACCGGGCTCGAGCCGCAAGAGGCTGACGGAGTCGGCGCCGACGATGCGGGCCACGGCGGCGGCGATCTTTTGCATGTGCACATGCAGCGCGGTCTCGGGCTTGCTCATCGCGGTGCCGAGCAGGCAGGTCACCTGGAACAGCGCCCGGGCCAGGGTGCCGTCGTCGTCGTCGGGTACTTCGACGGGGGGCGGCATCAGGCGCTGGGCCCACCAGGCGGGCGGGGGCTCGAGCTTCAAGCTCAGCGCCGCCGTGAGTCCCGGGTGCAGCTGCTCGCCGAGCAACGACTTCGCGGGGATGAACGCCGACGTCTCCTCGGACACGAGGCGGCGGGCTTTTTTCTTGTCGGCGTTCTTGCCCACGGCTCAGCCCCCGGCCTTTTTCGGCAGGGCCGGGCCGCCTTGATCGTGGACCACGACACCAGGAACGGGGACCGCGTCTTCGGTGGCCTGTGTCGTGGTCGGCGTCATCGGCGTCGTCGAAGGAGAGTCGCTTTTCACGAGGCAGACGTTCGGCAGGTTGCGGTAGATGCCGGCGGCGTCGAGGCCGTAGCCGACGACGAACTGGTCGGGGATCGAGAAGCCAAGGAAGTCGACGTGGACCTTGGCCTTGTTCTTCTCGGGCTTCTCGAGCAGCGAGCACAGCTTGAGCGTCTTCGGGTTGCGCGTGCGCAGGTTCTCGAGGAGGTACTTCATGGTCAGGCCGGTATCGACGATGTCTTCGACGAGGAGCACGTGCTTGCCGGCGATGGGCTTGGTCAGGTCTTGCGTGAGCTGCACGACCCCCGAGCTCTCGGTGGCGTCGCCGTAGCTCGACACGCCCATGAATTCGATCTGGCAGGGCAGGTCGATCTGCCGCACGAGGTCGGCGAGGAACACGAAGCTGCCCTTGAGGATGCCGACCACGACGAGGTCGACGTCGCCTTTGCCGCCGTTCCTGGCGACGTCGCCCATCACATCAGACGTGTATTCGCGGGTGATGGTGGCGCCGAGCTCGGCCACGCGGGCGGCGACGGTGGCCGTGTCGAACATGACCTCGAGGCGGGGCTGGGAGAAGAACAGAGCCATGCGGACCGATAGTCGAGTCGACGTCGAAACGGTAGCCGTCGACCCATGCAGACCCCCAAAGAGCAACCGCGCGCGACGCACAAAGAGCCGGCCCGAGAGACGCACAAAGAAAACGCGCGCGAGACTTTGCGAGAGACGGTGCGCGGCACCGTGCAGGTGCACGCAAAGGCCTTTGGCTTCGTCGTCGACGCCTCCGGCTCAGCCGATCGCTCCGGGTTCGTGCCGCCGCCGCTGTTGAATCGCTTTCTGCAAGATGACCTCGTCGAGGCCACCGTCGAAGTGGGCGGCGACCGCCGCACCGTCGTCGAAATCCGGCTGCTCGAGCGCCCACGCACCGAGCTGTCGGGCCGGGTGCTGACCCGCGGCGGCAAACGCTTCGTCAAGGTCGATCGGGCCGTGGCCAACACCGATTGGCTCCTCGACGTCGGCGCCAGCAACCCGTCCGACGCCGCTGCCTCTGCCGTTGCCGACGGGGCCTACGTCGTCGGCAGCATCGTCCGCGCCGACGCCGGCCAGTCGGCGGGCGAGCAGCGGCTGACGCTGCTGCGCGTGGTGCCCGAAGAGCAGGCCGAGATCGAAGCCCTGCTGGTGCGCCACCGCCTCAAGGGCGACGCCTCGGCCGCCGTCGTCGAAGCCGCGCACCAGGCGCCGTCCATCGACGCCATCATCGCCAAAGAGCTCCCGCGCCGGCGCGACCTGCGCGGTCTGGTGGTCGTCACCATCGACGGACCCTCGACCAAAGACATCGATGACGCCCTGGCCTGCTTCCCCGCCGACGACGACGGCGCCCTGCGGGTGGTGGTGGCCATCGCCGACGTCGACGCCCTCGTCACCGCCGGCTCGGTGCTCGACGACGACGCCCGGGCCCGGGGCACGAGCGTGTATCTGCCCGATCGCGTGATCCCGATGTTGCCGCGGGCGCTGTCGGAAGACCGCCTCTCGCTCGTCGAAGGCCAGGACCGCCTGTGCCTGTGCGCCGAGCTGCGCGTCGACGCCACCGGCGTCGTCACCGCCGTCGACGTGCAAGAGGGCGTGATGCGCTCGACCGCGCGCCTGACCTACGACGCCGT
>JBKJNL010000517.1:0-4409 GCA_046593615.1 Myxococcota bacterium
ACGTTGATGTCGAGCATCCGCTGCAGGCGCACGGCGTCGACGTCGGTGAAGGGCCCGTGCGCCAGCACGCCGGCGTTGTTGATGAACGCGTCAAGGCGACCGGTGCGGGCCACGGCGTCGTCGACGGCGCGCTGCACGGCGGCGGCCTCGGTGACGTCGACCCGCTCGCAGTGGCCGCGGGCGCCGAGGCCATCGCGCAAGACGTCGAGGCCGGCGCGGTCGACGTCGACGCCGACGACGAACCAGCCGTCGTTGGCGAAGCGCAATGCGGTGGCCTTGCCGATGCCCGCGGCCGCGCCGGTGACGACGACGGTGCGGGTCGAGCCGGTCATTTTTTGCAGACACCTTCAAAGATGACGCGCAGCTCTTCGTGGCCGAGCGACAGCTGAACCTCGAGCTCTTTGTCGGACTTCTTGACGAACGCGAGCTTCTCTTTGGCGGTCTTTCCGTGCTGCGCGCTCTCGCCCGTCCAGGCGAAGCGGTCGGCGGCCCAGCCCGTCGACGTCGACGACAAGAAGCCGCCGTCGCTGCTGGCGCCGTTGCGCACCAGGGTCGAGCGGGCACGCGACCAGCCCCACAGCTCGGACGTGACCATCGGCTTCGCGCCCTTGGCCTTGGCCAGGAGCTCGGTCTTCACGGCGAGCCAACGGCCGCCGAGGTCTTTCTTGCCGGTGATGGTGAAGGTGGTCGGCAGGTCGGCGCCGAGCTCGGTCGACGATGTTCCCGTGCACTTCCAGGTGCCGACGAACAGCTTGACGCCGTCGTCGCCCTCCACCGGAGCCTTGCTGTCGTCGATGATGTCGGCCGCGTCGTCGCCGGCGCCGTCTTTGGCCGTGGCCACGAGCCCGTCTTGGGCGAGGGCCGCCGACGCGGACACGAAAGCGACAGCAGCGACGAGGGCGACGACGGCAAAAGAGGAGCGCGACATGGCTCCTGATTCCTCCCGTGTGTCGTCGTCGTCAAGGCAGGAAAGGCGAGGCTCATCTCGCTCACGGGTATGCTCTGGCGATGTTGCTGCTGGTGCTCGCCGTCGCCACCGCCGTCCCCGACCTCGAGGCCGCGCAAAAGGCCTACGTCGACGTCGACTACGCCCGCTGCCGCGATCGGGCCCAGGCCGCGCTGCTGCAACCGGGATCGGTGCCGGACCGCGTCGGCGCCTACCGCCTCGTTGGCTTGTGCTCCGCCGCGCACGGCGACACCGACGACGCCCGCGACGCCTTTCGCTTGATGCTGGCCATCGACAAAGACGCCAGGCTGCCCGACGGGCTCTCGCCGCGCTTCACCTCGAGCTACCGCGAAGCAAAAGGCAGCTGGGTCGGCACGACGCCGCTGATGCTGTCGATCGCCAGCGAGGTCATCGGCAAAGACGGCCGCACCGTGCGCATCAAGGTCGAAGACGCCGCCGAGATCGTCACCAAGGTCGCCTGGCGCGGGCCCTCGGGCGCGATGTCGTCGCCGGTGAAAAAGGCGCCGCAGATCGAGCTCGAGCTGCCCAACGGCGTCGACATCGTCGTCGTCGGCCTCGACAAGGCCCAGGGCGAGGTGGCGCTGCTCGACCTGCCGGCGCGCAAGACCGACACCGCGAGCCCGCTCGACCCCGAAGAAAAACCGCAGCCCGTGGTCGACGAAGACCAGGGCTCGGCGCTGCCCTTCATCATCGCCGGCAGCGTCGCCGGCGCCGTCGTCATCGCCGCCGCCGCGGGCGCCGCGGTCGTGCTGTTCTCGCCGCCGCAGACCGTCGACCTCACCACCGACGTCGTGTTCGCCGACTGACCGTGCGCTGCTGACCCCGCGTCGTCGTCGTCAAGCCAGGCGACACATGTCGTGATCCTGCGTCGGCCGTCGGGCTACACCGGCGTCGCTGCTCCCGACTTCACGGGACCGCCGGAGGTTTCCATGGGTCTTCTCGACGCGCTCTTTGGCGGTGGCACCAAGCTCGATCTCAAGCTCGACGCGACGCAGATCCCCGAGGGCGGCATGCTCGGCGGCACCATCTCGCTGTCGGGCGGCAAGAAGCCGCTCAAGCTCACCTCGCTCAAGGTGAAGCTCATGTACGTCAAGGTCTCGACGAAGCCGGGCCAGTCGATGCCGACCATCGACCTGCAGATGCTGCTCGACAACGCCGTCATCTCCAACGTCGACCTCGCCCCCGCGAGCCTCAACAAATTCAGCTTCAGCTTCACGGTGCCCAAGGGCACCGACCCCAAGGGCAGCTACCAGGTGCTCGCCGTCGCCGACATTCCCGGCGTCAAGGATCCGTCGGCGTCGATGGAGCTCAAGGTGCTCCCCGCCCAGGAGACGAATTTTCTCGGCTTCGCCAAGGGCGGCGCGGCGCTCTCGGCCGATGAGATGTTCAAGCGCTTCCCCGACTTGCAGAGCGCCAACGACGACAAGCTGACGTCGGCGCTGCGCGATGTGCTCTACGCGTCGTACGACCCCGACGACAACCTGCTGGCCGCCGAGCCGTTGTTGGCCCGCCACATGCGCGAGGGCAGCAACGCCGTGCGCGCCGCAGCACTCGAGGCCTGGGGCAACATCCTCAACAACCGCGCCCGCAAGGAGCACATCGTCACCCTCGTCGCCATGGCCCGCGACGCGTCGCTCTCAAAAGACGTGATGCGCCAGGTCGTCGTCGCCGCCGCCAAATTCGCCGAAGAAGGCGCCTGGGACCTCGTCGTCGAGCTCGCCGCGCACAAAGACCCGACGGTGCGCGAAGAGACCGCGAGCCAGCTCTACTTCAACGCCGACAAGTCGCTGAAGGGCCGCAAAGACCTGCTGCAGAAGCTCACCACCGACGACAACGCCGGCGTCCGCCGCGCCGCCTGGCGGGCCATGACCGACTTCAACACCGACAAAGCGGTGGTCGAGAAGCTGGTGGTCGCAACCAACAGCGATCCGTCGCCCGACGTCGTCGAGGCCTGCCTGAGCGCCATCACGTTCGCGCACCACCACGGCATGCGCGATCAGGTGTTCACGACTTTCCTGGCCCACACGAAGAACCCGCACACGTCGGTGCGGCGCGAGCTCGCGCAGTGCCTGCACTGGCTGCCCGAAGACCCGCGCCTCGCGCAGATCGTCAGCGCGCTGCTCGCCGACAACAGCACCGAAGTCCGAAAGGCGATGGCCTGGCAGGGCTGCAACATGACCGAACACAAAGAGCTCAAAGAGCTGTTCTTGAGGGCCGCCGTCGACGACAAAGACGAAGAGGTCCGCGGCGACGCCATCGCCGGCCTCGACCGCTTGATGCCGCTGGGCGACCTCGTGACCTTCTGCCGCCAGCGCCTCGCAAGCGAAGTGGCGGTCGCCATCCACGACGGGGTGCTGAACGCGCTGCGCGACCATGTCGCCGAGCCGCCGGCGCGCGCCCTCGTCGAAGAGCTCGGCCGCTCGCCCCACGCCCGCGTCAGCGAGCGGGCCCGCGAGATGCTGGCCTGAGCTGAGGCGCTGCGCGCCCGCAAGAGGCCCCCGGCCGGCCGCTGCTCGCCGTTTGGCGGCTCGCGCTCGGGGCCGCTCGGCTGCTCAAGCCGCGCCGTTTGCGTTCGCGCAGCGAGCCGGCCCCGACGGTGCGAACGCGCGCCGGAGCGCACCGGCGCGGTTGACGATGACCGTGCGATCACGGCAGAACGTCGTCGTCGTGAAGCTCCGGCTCGTTGCCTCCCTGATCATGCTGCTCATCGCCATCGGACTGCCGTTGGCGGCGGTGAGCACCGACGGTCCACCTTGGGGCTTCCGCGGCCACGACGCCGTCGTCCTCGAGGTCGCCGGCACCGTCGAAGCCGCCGCCTCTGAAGCCCGCCGCCAGCGCGAAGGACGCGTCGACGACAAGCTCGAGGTCGCGCCCAACCTGCACCTCGACGCCGGCGACGAGGTGCGCGTGGCCCGCCTCAGCCAGGCCCGGCTGCGCTTCGAAAACGCCGAGGTCACCATCGGCGACGGCGCCCGCGTCGTCGTCGGCAGCGGCCGCATCCAGCTGGCCCGCGGCCTCGTCAGCGTCAAGACCGCCGTGGCCGGCGCGCCGTTTGAGATCGCCCTCGACAACGGCGCGCTGGTCGTCGTCCGCGGCGGCGCCCAGGCCGCCGTCGCCACCGTCATCGCCGACGGCAAAGGCGGCGCCCGCGCCGTCGTCGTCGACGGCTCCCTCGAAGCCCGCACCTCGCTCGGCGGCACGCTCAGCGAGCCGGGCAAGGTGCTCGTTGTCGAGGGCGAAAAGACACGCGTCATCGAGCGGCCGGCGGCGCTGCCCGTCACCATGACCTGCGCCAACGGCAAGCTGAACATCGTGGCCCCGCCCCAGGTGCAGCTCTTTGGCAGCGGCTCGTTGACCTACCCCGACGCCACCGCCGGCGCCGCCACCGGCTCGGCCATCATCGACGTCGACCCCGGTGTCGCCGAGGTCGCCCTCTTTGCCC
>JBKJNL010000539.1:0-3246 GCA_046593615.1 Myxococcota bacterium
TGGGTGGCCTTGCCGAGATCGAAGTCGATGATGTCCTGGGGCGTCAGCCCGAGATACCTGACGTTGGGCACGCAGAAGAATTGATTGATGTGTGCTGCGTTGCCCGAGCCGACTTTCAATGTCCGGTAGATGTTGGCGAAGCCGTAGGGGTCGCAGTCGGTGAAAGCGTAGACCGGGATCTTCAGCTGCTCCGACAGCATGCGGATGAAGCGCCGGCAGGCGCGGGTCGGCACGCCGCCCATGGCGACCAGGATGCAGTTCGCGATGCGCCAATACTTGTGCTCGTTGAGCCGCCCAAACATGCCGTTGGTCTCGATGGCGAGGACGAAGCGGGCCTTTGACTTGAACTTCAGCTGCTCCACCGACGACGGCACGGCGTAGGCGCCGGAGCCGAAGCGGGTGCAGTCGATGCTGATTTCTTCGCCGGTCTCGAGGTCGCGATCGATGACCGTGAGCTCGCCGGCCACGGCGCCGCCGTGCTGATCGGGGATGAACCGCAGCTGCTCGCGCGACACGCCTGACGACGAAAACAGGGCTTCGATGTCGTCCATGACGGTGTCGGACTCGGTCTGCTCTTCGAAGCGGGCGTCGCCCCAGTTCTTTGACTGGTAGTACGCGTCTCGCTTGGTGGCGTGATCGTTGGTGCGCACCAGCTCCGCCGACAACGACATCATCTTCAGCGTCTGGGCAAAGGTCTTCACCGTCGCCACCGACAGCGTGCGGATCTTCTTGTCTTTGCCGATCTCGAAGTAGCCCTTGTTCTGGTCGTAGCTGACGTTGCTGAGGGCCCGCACTGGCATGCGCAGCTCGGGCCGCTTCACGGTGTCGATGGCCTTGCGGATGCTCTGCGCCGTCTCGGAAATGGCGTCGAGCGTGATTTGATCCTTCGGGTCCTTCGGCCGCTTCTTCTTTGGCGCGTCCGGCGCCGCCTCGGCCTTTGCTGCGGGGACAGCCTTTTTCTTCGTCGTCGCCTTCTTCTTCGTCGCCATGGGGCCCCATACCACCCGCCCGGCCCCGGTGCAGGTCGGGACAGAAAGTCGAGCCGACGACGTCGCGATCCAGCCGTGCGGTCTAACCTCCAAAGTCCATGAGCGTGCCCGTGACCCCTCCCGCCGACCCCGCCGACGCCCTCGCCGCCAGCGACCCTGAGCCCCTCAGCGAGCTGGTCGTCGTCACCGACGTCCCCGGGTTGCGGGTCCAGGCGGCCGTCGACGGCCCGGCGTTCCTGGTCGCGTCCCTCGAGCTGGTGCCGGTGGCCGAGCTCGTCTCGCTGGTGGTGCGCCAGCGCAAGAGCGGGCGCCTCGACGTCAAAGGGGGAGGCGGCTCGCGCTCGTTGTTCTTCGACGTCGGCGCCTACACCGGCGGCACCAGCACCTTTGCCTCCGATCGCCTCGGCGAAGTGCTCTGGCGCAACGGGCGCATCTCGCTCGACAAGCTGTTGATCGCCGGCGAGCAGGTCAAAGAAGGCAAGCTGTTCGGACGGGCCTTGATCGAGCTCGGCTTCCTCGAGCCCAAGGAGCTGCGGGCCTGCCTCGTCGAGCAGGCCCTGGCGGTCTTTTCGGCGGCCTGCCTCGAAGAGCGCGGCGTGGCCGCCTTTGTCTCCGACGTCTTTCACCGCGCGCCGCTGCGCTTCGGCATCTCCACCGAACAGATCGTCGAAGACGCCGTCGTCGAAGCCCGCGGCCACCGAGAGACCCTGCGCAAGCTCGGCCGCCTCGACCGCCGCTTCCACACCGTCAAGGCCGGCACCGCGCGACCGGGCGCTGCCCCCGGCGGCTTCGACACCACGCCCAGCACCGGCCCCCTCGACGAGGGCGAGCAGGCGCTGCTGCAACTGGCGATGTCGTCAAAGACGCCGCACACCGGCGACGAGCTGGTCACTGGCTCGGGTCTCGGGCCCATCGCGGGCTCGCGTGCGTTGTTGCTGCTCGTCGAGAAGGGCCGCCTGCAGGCGGTGGCGACGCCGTCGGACCTCGAGCAACGGCTGCGTCGCCTGGTGCAGGCCATCACCCTGGCCATGGCCACTCTCGACGACGCCGGCTTCGGCACCGGCGATCAGGTGCGCGAGCTCGTCGAGAACCCCCCGACGGCCCTCGAAGACGCATTCTCGGGCCTGACCTTGAAAGAGCCCATCGACGAAGCCGCCGCATTGCAGGCCGCCCGCTTCTTGACCGGCGGCGTGGCCCAGATGAACACCGCCTTGCAGGCGATCCTCGACGAGGCGCTGCGCCAGGCCGAAGACACGCTGCCCCCCGAGGTCACCGTCAAGGTCACGAGCCGCGTGCACGCCCTGATGGCCAGCTGATGGCCCGCTGATGGACAGCGGATGGGCGACTGATGGCTGACAGAAAGGCTGGCCTGCAGATCGGCGTGCTCGGTGCGGCGCGCATCACGCCCATGGCCCTGCTGACGCCGTCGAAGCAGGTCAGCGACGTCGCCATCGTCGCCGTCGCCGCCCGCGATCGCGGCCGCGCCGAGGCCTTTGGCCAGAAGCACGGCATCGCCCGCGTCCACGACAGCTACGCCGCGTTGTTCGCCGACGACGACGTCGACGCCGTCTACAACCCGCTGCCCAACAGCCACCACAAGCGCTTCACCATCGAGGCCCTGCAGGCCGGCAAGCACGTGCTCTGCGAGAAGCCGCTGGCCGCCAACGCCGACGACGCCCGCGCCATGCACGACGCCGCGCGCGCCAATGGCAAGGTGCTGATGGAGGCCTTTCACTGGCGCTACCACCCGCTCGCTGCCCGCGTCGTCGACGACATCGCCCGCCTGGGCCGCTTGCAGCGCGTGCGCGCGTCGTTCTGCGTGCCGTTCTTGAAGCCCGATGACATCCGCTTCGACTTCGCCCTCGCCGGCGGCGCGCTCATGGACACCGGCTGCTACGCCGTCAACATCGCCCGCACCTTTGCCGGCGTCGCCGGAGCTGGCGCATCCGGGGAAGGGCGCCGCCTGATCGTCGACGCCGCGACGCCGCTGCTCACCGGCAAAGACAGCCGCGTCGACCGGGCCTTTTCAGCGCGCCTGCACACCGAAGACGGCGCCGACGGCTGGCAGACCGCCGTCGAGATCGAGTGCTCATTGATGTCGAGCAAGCTGTTCTCGGCGCGCGCGCAGATTGTCGGCGAGCGGGGCTCCATCGACGTCTGGAACCCGGTGGCTCCCCAGTTCCTGCACCTGCTGCGCACGAACATCGACGGCCAATCGACGACGACGACGGTGAAGGGTCGGTCGAGCTACGCCCAC
>JBKJNL010000572.1:0-3707 GCA_046593615.1 Myxococcota bacterium
ATGGCCCGCCTGCTCATCGCCCGCGCCGAGCTGCTGCACGCCACCAACCCCAGGGCCGCTGAAAAAGACGCCGACAAAGCGCTGTCGTTGCTCGGCAAGCGGCCCTCGCTCGACGACGAATTGTCGGCGCTGGCGGTCAAGGGCTCGGCCGCGCTCGGGCTCGGGCGCTTCAAGGACGCCGCCGCCGCCGCCCGCCGGCGTCTCGAACTCTGCCAAAAGGCCGAGCGCCGCCTCGATGAAATTCCGGCGCTGCGCTGTCTCGCCGAAGCCACCGCCGCCGACGGCGACCGCCTCGGGGCCCGCGAGCACTTGAACAACGCGCTCAAGCTCGCCCGGCAGTCGAGCCACCGCGTTGAAGAAGCGCTCTTGTTAAAGGCGATGGGCGACCAGCTCTACATCTCGGGCGCCTACAGCGAGGCCGTGGCCCGCTACCAGAACGCCGCCACGCTCGCCGCCGAGACGGGGCAGTCGCTGTCGCGCGCCGAGAGCTTGAAGAACATCGGCAAGAGCTACGTGGCCAAGGGCGACTACGACCGCGCCGTCGACCACCTCAAGGCCGCCGTCGACGCCTTTGACCGCGCCGGCTCCGACGACGACGCCATCTGCGCCCGCGCCGCGTTGGGTCTGGCGCTGCTGACGAAGAACGCGCTCGACGAATGCGACGACGTGCTCAAGGCCGCCCGCACGCGCTTGAAGCGGACGGCGCTGCCCCGGGCCATCGGCGAGCTCAACCACGCCGAGGGCACCTGCGCCATGCAGCGCGGCGACTTCGCGGCGTCGCGCGCGGCGTTCACAAAGGCCATCGTCGCCTATCGAGCCATCGGCGACCGCTTCGCCCTCGGCGATGTCCTCGTCGGCCTGGGGACGTTGTTGTTGCGCTCACAGGCGCCGAAGCGAGCCTGGCGTCTGGTGCGGCGGGCCGAGTGGATCTTCACCGACCTCGACGCGCGCGGTCAGCTCAAGCGCATCCAGCCGTTGTTGAACGCGACCAAGGGCCTCGCCCAGAAGCGCTAGCGGTAGAGGAAGCGGCGCTCGATCAGGGCGATGACCTCGCGATCGAGCAGCCCCGAGACGTCTTGTTTTTCATGCAGCAGCGTTCGCACGTCGGTTGACGACAACAAAGGAAGGTCGATCCCGAGCTTCGCGCCGGATTCATAACCCTTGCGCGGCACCACCACCATGCGAGCCAGGCGCTGGACCTCGTCGGGGTCCTTCCACTTGTGGAGGTCCTGCAGGATGTCAGAGCCCGCGATCCACACCGGTTTGATGCCAGGTCGAAGCGCATGCAGCACGCGCAACAGGTTGACGGTGTAGCTCGGCCGCGGAAGGCGGTTTTCGAGGTCGATGACGGCGGCGCCGCCGGCCAGGTGGCGAAACGCCAGGTGGCACATGCGCACGCGATCATCGAAGGGCGCGAGGTCTTTGCCAAAGGCATGGCTCGCGGTCGGGATGACCCAGAGGTGATCGATCTCTTCGGTCGCGTAGACGGCGACGGCGATCATCAGGTGGGCGAGGTGGGGCGGGTTGAAGCTGCCGCCGAGCAGCCCGATGCGGCCGAGGCCGCGCAGGGGCGGCACAAAGGCATCGAGGGCCTTGAGCTCTTCGTCGGTCATCGAGGTGCCGTTGCCCGTGCTGCTCATGTCACCACCCGCATGGACACCTTTGCAAAGCAGTTCATGAAGCCGCTCACGACGCGCGCACCGACATGCGGTTGCTGACCTGCAGGCCAAAGGCGTGCTCGGCTTTTGTGCCGTCGAAGCCGTGGGCGACGATGCTGGCTTCGCCGCCAAAGACGGTGGTGACGACGACGCGGTCGCCGAGGGTGACGACGGCGCGGGTGCCGTGCTGGGCCACCGAAAAGACGGCGCCGCCGACGAGCCAGAGGTTGGCGTTGTCGACGGCGTCGACGTGGTCGCCGGCGGGCACGGCCATGACGAGCAGCGAGCCGGCCATTTCAACGACGCGATCAGAGCGGGCCAACATCACGGCGTCGGCGCGCGCCGACATCACGGCAAAGGCCCGCGTGAGGGGTCCGGCGGCGGGGCGGGGCGGGGGACCGCGGAGGCCCTTCTCGGAATTCGGCGGGTCGTCGCTGAGCAACCAGGCCGCAGCCTGCTCGAGCCACGCGCCTTCGCGGTCTTCGCGGTCCTGTTCATAGAGCCGCGCGCCAATGACGGCGGCGTGCCCGAACAGCAGCAGGCGATCGGCGTCCTTTGCGAGGGCGATGCCCTGCTGGACGGCGGCGGCAGCGACGTCGTCATCGGCGCCCACGACGTCGACGGTCACGATCTTCACGCATAACCCGCATGCAGGAACGGCTGGCGCTTCTCGAGGAACGCTTTTTTCTGCGGCTCGTGGTGCGCCGTCGCCGCCGTCGCGTCGCGGCCGTCGTCGAGCAGCTTGCGCGTGGTGTCGTCGCCGAAGAGCAGGTCGATGGCCAGGCGATCGCTGACGTATTCGTAGGTGCTGCGGCGCCAGTCGAAGCCCTTGAAGGTGCGGGCGGCGGCCAACAACGCCACCGTCGTGTGCAGCGAATCAAACGACAGCGGATCGGTGACGTGCAGCTGGGCGCCGCCGCACAGCGTGCCGGCGTGCTTCTGAAACGTCGGGCGAAAGAAACAGGGACGCAAGACGACGCCGGGCAAGCCCTTGGCACCGGCCAGCGAACGCGCGCGTTCGACGAACGCGTGGGCGTCGTCGATCGACGGCGCGCCGCACAGCTCGAAGGGGCGGGTGGTGCCGCGGCCTTCGCTGAGGTTCGTGCCCTCGACGAGGCAGCCACCCGGGTAGACGAGCGCTGTGTCGGGCGTCGGCATGTTCGGCGACGGCATCACCCACGGCAGCCCGGTGTCGCCAAAGCGCATCTCGCGCTGCCAGCCGGTCATCCAGACAGTGTCAAGGTCGACGTCGAGCTGGTCTTCTGCTTTGAAGAACGCGCACAGCTCACCGAGCGTCATGCCGGGGCGGTTGGCGAGCGGGTATTCGCCGACGAACGAAGCGAACCGCGGGTCGACGACGTTGCCTTCGACGGTGACGCCGTCGATCGGGTTCGGGCGATCGAGCACCAGCACCTTTGTCGACGTGCCGGCGGCGGCCCGCAGGGCAAAGGCGATGGTGTAGGCAAAGGTGTAGTAGCGGCTGCCGATGTCCTGCAGGTCGCAGACGAGGACGTCGACGTCGGCCAGATGCTCCTTTTTCAGGAACAGGCTGTCGCGCGTCGGGCCGTAGAGCGAGACGACGTCGACGCCGCTGCGGCGGTCTTTGGCGTGGCCGACGTGGTCCATGTCTTGCGCGTCGCCGAGCAGGCCGTGCTCGGGGCCGAAGAGGCGCACGAGCTTGACGTCGTGCTGCAGGCAGCGATCGAGCAGGTGCACGAGGGACCGGTCGACGCTGGCCGGGTGCCCCAGCAGGGCCACCCGCTTGCCGCGCAGCCGCGCCATCTGTTCGTCGACGAGGACGTCGAGGCCGGAGCGAATCATCATGGTGGCGCACACTCCCACGCTGGCGCCGCCGTTGTCGACGGCGGCTCCGTCGGCGATGGAGCCGGCGATGGCGGTCATGACCCTGCACAGCGGCGCGATGCCGACGGCCCAGACGACGCCGACGCCGACGCCCACGAGCGGCAGCTTGTGGCGCGTCGCCGTCTCCGCCGCTGGCCGTCGCTCCGCATCGGCACCGGTCTTTGACGCCGCCGCCGCCGCCGCCTG
>JBKJNL010000968.1:0-2780 GCA_046593615.1 Myxococcota bacterium
CCGTCGGACGTTGTCTGGCATCTCACACGCTCCTCGTCGTCAGCGCGGCGCTCTCCTGGCGCATCGGTGCTGCCGCGAGCGATTGCGCTCGCGGCCCGAGCAGATGCGCTCACGATCACCGCCGGAAGGCGAGCCAGCGAGGTCGAGGAATTGAGATGGCCAGGTGACGAGAGTGAGTGTGTGAATTGGACGATGTGGACGGCGACGTGACGGCTGGCGTTCCGCTTCACCTCGAGCGGGTCACACAACGCCGCCACACGAAGCGGGAGAAGCCGCCGCGGGCTCGTCGTCGCTGCGCGCTGGCGTGACTGCTCAACTCCGCGTCGTCAGCTCTGGGCGTTCGTGGCACGCGCTTCGCTCTCGGTGTGGGAATGACCCCGGCGCCCTGCCCCTCGATCGCGTCCTCTGCTTCGCCCGCTTCGGCAAGGAACCCCAGGGCTACGGGGTACCCCACCTCGCTGCACTTGTCGGTCAGCTGCGAGCGCCAGGTCATCGAGCAAATTGCTCGACGTCCAGCCCCCCTGCGCCGCGACCCACAACTCCCACGTCGGCGACGCCCGCGCGACCGAGACGATTCGACGCCGTGATCACATCGACCAGACCGAGGCGCTGCAGCCGCTCGAGCGGTGGTCGCCGGACCGCACCACGAGCTTCCCGAGACGTATCTCAGCGGGGTGTAGCGGTGCCTGAGCCCGCAAAAGAGGACGGTATGAAATTCGACAACCGCGCCCACGCCGGCCGCTTGCTCGCCGCGAAACTGAATCGCTACCAGCGCCAGCGCGATGTCATCGTCGTGGCCTTGCCGCGTGGGGGCGTTCCGGTGGCCTTTGAGATTGCGCGGGCTCTCGACGCACCGCTCGACATCCTGGTCGTCCGCAAGCTCGGCCTGCCCGATGCGCCCGAGGTCGCCATGGGGGCCATCGCCAGCGGCGGCGTCCGGGTGCTGACCGAGGCCATCGAGTGGCACGACATCGACGCCGCCACCTTGGCGGCGGTCGAGGATCGCGAGCGGCAGGAGCTGTCGCGCCGCGAGCGGGCCTATCGGGGCGAGACCCCGCCCCTTGATCCCTGTGGCAAGATCGTCATCCTCGTCGATGACGGACTGGCCACCGGGGCGAGCATGAAGGTCGCCGTGCTGTCTCTGCGGAAGCGAAAGCCCCGCTGGTTGGTGGCCGCGGTCCCCATCGCACCGCCCGACACCTGCGCCGAGTTGGCCTCGCTGGTCGACGAGATGGTCTGCCTGGTGACGCCGGAGCCCTTCGGCGCAGTCGGAAATTGGTATCGCGACTTTGACCAGACGACCGACGACGAAGTTCGCGCGTTGTTGACCCAGCTCGAGAACACCAGCATCGGTCGGAGCGGCGGCGCGGGCCCGGGCACGCTCCGGTGACCCGGCTGGCTGGCGTCGCCGGATGCCGTCGCTGCCGTCGATGTGCGCCGTCGAGGCCAGACCCCGGGAGGCCGAGCTGAAAATGGCCGCGGCGTCTGCGGCAGAGTCCGCTACTCGCTTCAAGCGGCGGCTCCTGGCCCTGGCCCAGAAGGCCCTGCACAAGAGTGGTCTCGGCGAAGCGTTGACGAGGGCCAGGACCGTCACCGACGGCGACGACGGCAGCGCGATCATCCTCTGCTACCACTCGATCTCGTCGAATAAAGAAGTCCCCTTCGTCGACCCGCGCTTCTCGGTGCCGCTGCCGGTGTTCGAGCAGCAGATGCGCTTCCTGGCCACCGAGCGACACGTGCTGTCGATGTCCGACCTGGTGGAGCGGTTGCGGCGCGGCGTCAGCATCCCGCCCCGCAGCGTCGTCGTCACCTTTGACGACGGCTACCTGAGCAATTTCAAGGTGGCGGCACCAGTGCTCGATCGACTGCGCTTGCCGTCGCTCGTCTATCTCCCCACCGGGCAGATCGAGCGGGCCCAGCCCCAGTTCATCGACGTCCTCTACGGCGCCTTTGCCTTGCGGACGCGGGACACGCTCGACGTGCCGCAGGCCAACCTGCGCGTCGTCGACCTGCACGAACATGACACCGTGCAGCGCGCCTACCTCGAGCTCGAGGATCGCTTGAGCCACATGAGCCTCGGCGGACGCGAAGAGGTGCTGCAGCTCGTCATCGACCAGCTGCGCCCCTCGCGTCCAGCGCCGCGTCTGACGATGAACTGGGACGACGTCATCGAGCTGCGTCGGCGCTGCCCGCGCTTCGAGATCGGCGTCCACACCCGCGACCACGTCGACCTCACCGCTTGCGACGCCGACTGTGCTGCCCGCGAGCTGCGGGCCTGCATCGCCGACTTCCAGGCGGCCATCGGCCACGCGCCCGAGCACTTCTCTTTTCCCTACGGGCGCTCGTGTGCCCGCACCCGTGACGACGCCAGCACCACCTCGCTGCGCTCGGCGGTCGTGACCGAGCCGGCCGAGCTGGTGCGACGGGGCGCCGACGTCTTCAACCTGCCGCGGCTCATGGCCCCACGCACGATGGAGCTGTTCCCGTTCTTCACGAGCGGCGCCTGGCCAGACGTCTCCCGGACCGTCCTGCGCCGCGCCTGACGAAGCACCTGTGACAAGGGAGTGAGCATGAAGGTCTCCGTCATCGCCGCCGCCGCGCTCTCGGACCGCCAGCGCGCCCACTGGCTCGCCTTGCAGCGCAGCAACCCGGCGCTCTTGAGTCCGTATTTCTGCCCGGAGCCGCCTGGAAGCGCGGGCGCATCGAGGCCGGCGGCCGCCGCGTCGCCGAGCTGGATCGCAAGGCCCGCAAGCTGGCCCGCGAGGTCGGGCCCCTGCGCT